>JAJPEP010000078.1 GCA_021166845.1 Thiobacillus sp. | reverse complement strand
TTTCCTGCGACGGCCTGTTGCGCTTGTGGCAACACCAATCGAGGCAGACGAATAGGGGATCGTGAGATCGGGGGTAAGAGAACCGCGCACCGATTGGCAGGGTGCGGGAGGCCGCACTATACCGGCTAAGCCCGGGTGCGGCAATGCTTAATGCGGCGCGGGGCTAGCTGCCGACCAGGCCTTTCTCGATCGCGTAGCTGGTCAGCATCTAGGCGTTGTGCAGGTCGAGCTTCTTCATCAGGTTGGAACGGTGCTTTTCGACGGTCTTGATGCTGAGGCAGAGATAATCGGAAATGTAGCGGTTCGGGTGCCCTTCCGCGACCAGTTTGAGCACTTCGCGCTCGCGATGCGTCAGCGTGTCCCAGACACTGGCGGCGGTGCTGTCCTTGCCGCTGCCGAGGTAGCCGTTGATGACCTTGCCCGCGACGTCCGGGCTCAGGTAGGTCTTGCCGTTCAGCACGCTGCGGATGGCGACGTGCAGCTCGTCGTAGGTCGCATCCTTGAGGATGTAGCCGTCGGCGCCGGCGCGCAGGCTCGCATGGATGTATTCCTCGGTCTTGTGGATGGTGAGCACCAGGACGCGGGTTTCCGGATTGCGCCGCTTGATGTCGATCATGGCCTCGATGCCGTTCATGCCCGGCATGGAAATATCCAGCAGGACCAGATTGGGCGCCAGCGGCCCGATGGCGCGGATGGCATCGTGGCCGTTGTCCGCCTCGCCGACGATCTCGACGTCGGGATCCTGGGACAGCAGCGACCGCAGGCCTGCCCTCAGCAGGGTGTGGTCCTCGACGATGTAAATGCGCTGTTTCTCACCCATGATTTCTCCCGCGTGCCGCCTGCAAGTTGAACTGTAGATCCGACCCCGCGCCGCGTCCAGTGCCTGCCTGGGGCTAGCGCAATTCCGGCATGAATACCCACTCCGAGTACTTCGTCCTGCCCTCGAAATCCTTTTCCGCGAGCCGGAAGCCGGCCCGTTTCAGAGGCGCATCCTGCGACCGGCTGTACACCCCGTGTATCTCGCCGCCGGGTCCGGTCACCAGGCCCCACTCCGCCTTGCCCGTCATCGGGTCAAGGTAGATTTTCCTGAGATGGCGCCTGACACCCGGATGGCGAGGATCCTTCAGCAATTCCTCCAGTTGCAGCGGATAGCGCCTGGCCTTGCCCGGCGTGTTCGCGTAATACTGCGCGATGGCCCGACGGAACTGGTCGCCGGCAAAGAGCAGCTCCCGCTCCTTCTCCCGCTTGGACGCCGTGCTCCATATCTCGCCCGCAGCTGCGAGGGCAATGCTCATCATCGCGACCAGAATCAGCACGCCGATGTAGGTGAACCCAAGCGCCCGGCGCCATCCGGGCAACGGCCCGGGCGGGACGGAAAAATCCTTTTGCATGTCGTGTCGTCTCGTCATGTTGTCGGCCTACCAGTCCAGATACGCCGAGCCATCGCGGGCCGTGCCCTGGGCGCCGCTTTTGACGTCGTACACGCCGCCCATTTCCGGCTGCGGCGGGGGAACGACGATCCATGTCATATTGCTTTCCGTGATGGGGTCGGCCGGAACGCTGCGCAGATACTTGCTGTCAACCAGCTCGCCGAGCGCATCGGGATACTTGCCCTTGTCGCCATAATATTTGTCCAGGGTTTGCCGCAGCAGGGTCAGATTGGCGTGCAATACCGCTTCCCTGGATTTCTCCAGGCTGGCGAAATAGCGCGGCACCGCCAGGGTCAGCAGGGTCGCGATGACCGCCATCACCACCAGCAGCTCGATCAGGGTGAAACCGGATGCTTGCCGTCGCTTGCCCATGTCAGCTCACCAGTTGCGGTAGGGAATTCCATTCAGGCCGATGCCCGGCGCCAGCGAATACACGTCGTACACATCCTCGCCCTCCTCCGGCGCGTCATGGCTGCTGGCGTAGCTGCGCTTGCCCCAGGTTTCCTCATCTGGCCGCGTCGGGTCGGAAAACATCGGGTCGCGTGGAATGCGCCGCAGAAAATAGATCCGTTTTGTCCGCTCCGGGCTGCTCGTGTCGGCCACCCCCTCGACCAGGACATTCAAGGATTCCGGATAGGCAGACTGTTCCACCGAATGCGCGATCCGTCCCTCTTCCACCGCCTGCATGTAGGCGTCCAGCGCGGAGCGTATCTCCCGCAATGCCAGCCGCAGCTCCTGCTCCTTGCTGCGTTTCACCGCCACTTCCGCCAGCGGAAACGCCAGCGTCGACAGCAGGGCGACAATCGCGACCGTCACCACCAGTTCGATCAGAGTGAAGCCCGTCGGGGGATGGCGGCGCTTGCTCATGGCGCCACCGTGATGAGATGCGGTTGCGGCAGGGTGACGGCCAGTGCTTCGCCGCCGGGGCCGATGGGGGCCATGCGGCCCACGACGATCTGCGATTGAGGATGCTCGGCGATGGCCTCGAATACCAGGGTGACGACGCTGACTGTCCCGCTAAGGCCATCGGGTCCCGTGCCTGACACGTCCACCAGGATCTGGCCGCTGGCCTGATCGATAGTTTTCGAGAACGTGGACGGCATTTCGTTCTGCTTGAAGAAACCGCCTTCCGTGACGTCGACCGCCCGCAGCACGCCGGGGTCGAAACTCACCAGCAGCCCCGCGCGGCTCAATGTTTGCGCCGACTGCGCGTTCAGCGTCAGGCTGACGGTCTCGCCCGGCTTCACCTGGCTGGGGCCTTGCCAGGTCAGCGCGACCCTCTCCGTTGCGGGCGCGCCCTGCGGCGCCGGCGGGACATCCCTGCGCGCCGGTGATGGCGGACGCGCGCGGGCGACGGGGGCCGCCGCGGCGGCGGTGCTGACGGCCACGCTCCCCAGCGGTTTCATGTTGAACAGCGAATCGCGCAGACCGGACTCGGTGCCGGACCAGTACTCGACTTCGCGGGCTTCCCGGAGCCGCGCGCTGCCCACGATGCGCGGCGTGATGGACAGCACGATTTCGGTCTTGGTGTTGTCGTCCTTGTGGCTGGAGAACAGGCGTCCGAGCACGGGGATCTGGCCGAGGCCGGGGATCTTGCTCGCGACCTTGCGGTCCTCGTCGTTGATCAGGCCGGCCAGGATCTGCGTCTCCCCGTCCTTCAGGCGCAGCACGGTGGACGCGTTGCGCGTCCCCACCTCGTAGGCCAGCGTGCCGGATTGCACATTGGGCACTTCCCGGATGATGGAACTGACATCCAGGCCCACCTTGATCACCACCTCGCGGTCGAGGTGGATGTCGGGCTCCACCTCCAGCTTCAGCCCCACGTCCAGGTACTGCACGCTGCCGGTGATGACCGGGGTTCCGGTCGAGACCGGCGTCACCGCGTTGGTGATCACCGGCACCCGGCTGCCGATCATGACTTTGGCTTTTTCGCGGTTGCGCACCCGGATGCGCGGGCTGGCGAGGACATTGGTGTCGCTGTCCTCCAGCTTGAGGTTGAGGGTGGCGCTCAGCGGGCTGACCAGCAGTCCGCCGGAGGACAGCCCCCGCAGCTGGCTGAGCGTCTGGACGCTGTCCGGGGTGGCGACCGTGAAGGATTCCGGATACTTGATCCCGAGCTGGCTGGCCCGCGTGCGGGTGATTTCCAGCACCTCGACTTCCAGCATCACCTCCGGCTCGGCGATGTCCTGGTCGGCGACCATTTTTTCCGCCAGCCGGATCGCCTCCGGGGTGTCGCGCATCACGATGGAATTGGTCTTCTCGTGGATGAAGATATCCCGGGTCTTCAGCAGCGTCTTGATCATGGTCAGCATCTGCTTGGGATCGGCATTGGTCAGGTGGAAGCTCCTGATCTTGAGGTCCTGGTAGTCCTTGAGCTTGGCCGGCGTGCCCGGGTAGATGAACACCGTGTTGTCGCCGATGACTTTTTTCTCCAGCTGGTTTTGCAGCAGGATCAGGTCGATGGTGTCTTTCACCGACACCCCCATGACGAAAATCGAGGTCTTCAGGTCGGGCCTGACATCCCTGTCCAGCAGCACGTTGATGCCGCTGGTGCGCGACAGCGCCTCGAACACCATTTTCAGGTTGGCGTCGCGGAACTGCAGCGTGACCGGCCGGGTGAACTTCTCCCCCAGCGCGGGCCCGGCCAGCCGCTGCTTCGCCTCGCGTTCCTCGACCTGCCGCTGCAGCTGCAGGGCCTTGCCGTTGTTCGGGTTTTCCAGCAGGACCGGATTGATCGCCGCTCGGGCAGCGCCGATGTCGCCGGCTTTCAGCCGGTTTTCCGCTTCGGCCAGCGCGGCGGCGTGGCGCCGGTCCATTTCCAGCGCCTCGAGGCCGAGCCTGGCCCGGCTGTTGTCGGGATCGATCGCGAGAACGCGCGCGTAGTGTTCCTGCGCCGCGCCTGCGTGGCCGGCTGCCTGTTCGCTGGCGGCGGCAGCAAGCATCCGGTTCACGGTCTGCTCGCGGCTACGCAGCAGATCGGCGCGATAGGTCAGGTTGTCGGGCGCGGCCCGGGTCGCCTGCGACAGCTTCGTCAGGCCCTCCTCGACGCGCCCCTCCGCCATCAGCGCCAGGCCGTCGCGATGCAACTGCTGGCCGGCACAGCCTGCCAGCAGGGCCGCGACCAGCACGAGCCACTCCGGGCGCGCCCTGCCCCATCCAGGCAGTTGAAAGCGGACTCGCACGGATGTCATGACCGCTCCCCGGTGCTGAGCGTCTGCCGGATGTCGAGCGGCAGATAGGTCAGTTCCAGCCGTCCGCCCGCCAGGCCCTCCACGCGATACGTGTTCTCGATCACGTCGCCGGCGGACACGGTGTAGATCCGCTCGCCCTTGACCAGCAGGATGATCAGCGTTTCGCCCTCCTCGTAGCGGCCGAAATAGCTGAACGGCATCGGCGGCGCGGTGGGCGGTGGCGGCGGCACGACCCTGGGCGGTGGCGGAGGCGGCGGAGGGGGCGGCGGCACGTACCAGGAGATGGCGCTGAACGCCTTGCCGACCTCGGGATCGGCGGCCGCATCCGGCCGGTTCAGGCGTTCCAGCTCGACGCGCAGCGGGGGCGACGACGCGGCGTGATCGGGCGCGGCGAGCTCTGGCTGCCGCGCCGCGGACATTTGCGCTTCGCCGGCCTGCGTCGGGATGGGCGCGGCCTGGCGCCCCTCGTCGGATGCGACGGACAGGACCATCGCGGCGGCCATCGTCCCGACCAGGATCCGCTGGCGCCATGGCCGCATCTTCATGTCGACCGCCCCAGATAGAGCACCAGCCTGATCCTGGCATCGACCAGCGGGTCGCCGACCTTCTGCCGCTCGAACTGCACCTGTTCCAGCGAAACGATCGGCATCGCAGCGCCGGTGACGGTGAGGAAGCGGCGGATCTGCCGGTATTCGCCCCTGACCGGCAGCGTCATCTGCAAGCCGGTCAGCCGGCCGACCGTGTCGCGGGTCAACGTGTACTCGCCCTGGTCGAGGCTGAGCCCGCTGTCCCGGGCGATGGCCGCAATTTTGCCGATCCAGTCGGGCGAACTCGCTTCGTCGGGAAACACCCGGTAAAACTCGGCGAGCTGCTCCGCCGGCGGGCGCGCATTCGCATTCGGCTGCCGGCCGGCCGCTGCAATCCGCTGCTGCAGCGAGGCGGCGCCGAGGCGCGCCGCGTCCAGCCGCTGCTGCGCCGGCAGCACCGCGGAAAGCTGGAAGGCCGCCGCCATCGTCCACGCCCCGATCCCGAGCACCCCCGGCAGGCCGAGCCGGCGCAGGCGGCGCCCGACATTCAGCCGCGCCGTCATGGCGCCTCCACCTTCCAGGCGGCGAGCAGGGAAAAGCGCACCGGCTTCTCCGGGTCGTCCTGGCGGATCTGGTGGTTCTGCAGGTGCACGCTGCCGAACACGTCGCGCGCCCCGAGCTGCCTGATGTATTCCAGCATGGCGGCGAAGTCCTTCGCCTCGCCCCCGATCCTGACCGTGCCCTTCCGGATGTCGGGCTCCATCGACAGCAGGGCGACGGACGTGCCGCCCGCCGACTCCACCGCCCGGAACAGCGTGTCCCAGGGCAGGGAAAGCTGGCGCAGCACCTGGTTGGCATGCTGCACCTCCAGCGCCTGCTCGCGCGCAGCCTGGCCGGCGGCGGGCCGCAACGCGCGCGTGCTGCGGCCCGCCAGGCGTTCGACGTGCGCCGCCCGGGCCTCCCACAGGGCGGTGCGCTGGCCCAGCTCGTGATAATGGCTCGCCAGCAGGGCAAGCGCCGCCAGCGCCGAGGCCAGCACCCCCATCCCCAGCCACGGAATCGGCCGGGTGCCGCGCTGGTAATCGAGGCGAAGGGCATGCATCGACGTCACCCTTCCATCGCCGCCAGGGCGCCCGCGGAATCCGCCGGCGCGATGCCGCGCTGGGATGGCGCCGCCAGCAGGTGGAACTGCCAGCGGTCGGATTCCGGCAGCCTGACTTCGCCCAGCCCGCCCGCCCACACGAACACGTCTTGGGCCGCCGCCGCGGGGTCGCCCAGATAGGCCTCGCGCGCCAGCAGCAGGGCCAGTTCCACGCGCCACCCGGGACCGATCCGCAGGCTGCGGACGCGCACCCAGCGCCCCTGCTGCAGCAGCGCGAGGCACAGACTGCCCGGTTCCAGCAGGGCCAGCCAGGCGTGGCGGCCCTGCAGGCGGCGCCGGTAATCGTTGCACACCGCCATCAGGCGGGGCTGGATCGAGTCGAGCCGCACCCCGGCGCCGGCAAACGCCTCGCGCAGCGCGTCCAGCAGCCGGACGTCCACCGCGCTGGCCAGCATCGGTGCGCCGTCGCCGCCGGCGCTGACGCGCAGTTCCCACTGCGCCGCCGCTTCGCCGTGCACCCGCTCGAAGCAGTGGCGCGCGAAGGCGGCCTCCTCGGCCGCGTCGCTGAGGGCGTCGCTCCAGGGAACCAGGGCGTAGCGCACCAGGCGGTTGGAAAGGATCACGCGCACATGCGCGGGGCGGCCGGCGAGCGCCGGCAGCGCCGCTTGCAGCGCCTGCACGGCGCCGCGCCAGGCTTCGGCATCGTTGCCGGCGACGGCAGGCAGCCTTTCGTTGCGCAGCGTGGTGCGCAGTCCGCGCAGCGTCAGCCTGCGCGCGCTGTGGACCAGGTTCACCTGGCCGGGCGCAAGCTCGACGTCCAGCGTGTTACGCCGCCACGGTGACACGATTGATCTCCTGCAGGGTGGTCTCGCCCGCACCGACCATGTCCAGCGCGATTTCGCGCAGAAAGCGCGTGCCGTTGCGGCGCGCCGCCTCGCGGATCAGGCGGACCGGCTGGCGCGCGATGATGAGTTCGCGGATCTCCTCGTTCAGTTGGAGGATCTCGCCGATGGCGCGGCGCCCCCTGAAGCCGGTGCCGCGGCACTGCCCGCAGCCGCGCCCGGCGCGAAAGCGCATCCCGGCCGCCTGCGCGGCGTCAATGCCGGAATCGGCGAGCAGTTCGGCCTCGGGATCAATGTCGACCGCGCAGTGGGGGCAGCTTACCCGCACCAGCCGCTGCGCCATGATGCCGTTCAACGCCGAAACGAAGCTGTAAGGATCGACCCCCATGTGGATGAAGCGGCCGATGACGTCGAACACGTTGTTGGCGTGCACGGTGGTGAACACCAGGTGCCCGGTGAGCGCCGACTGCACGGCGATCTGCGCGGTCTCCGGATCGCGGATCTCGCCCACCATGATCTTGTCCGGGTCGTGGCGCAGGATCGAGCGCAGGCCGCGCGCGAAGGTCAGGCCCTTCTTCTCGTTCACGGGAATCTGCAGCACGCCAGGCAGCTGGTATTCGACCGGGTCCTCGATGGTGATGATCTTGTCCTGGCCATGATTGATTTCGGTGATCGCGGCGTACAGGGTGGTGGTCTTGCCGGAGCCGGTGGGCCCGGTCACCAGCAGCATGCCGTAAGGCTCGGCGGAGAGGCGGCGCAGGCGGGCGATGCAGTACTCGTCCAGCCCCAGATAGTCGAGGCGCAGCCCCTTGATCTGGTCCGACAGGGTCTGCTTGTCGAGGATGCGCAGCACCGCGTCCTCGCCGAAAATGCTCGGCATCACCGACACCCGGAAATCGACTTCGTGGCCCTGCACCGACACCTTGAAGCGGCCGTCCTGCGGCACCCGGCGCTCGGCGATGTCGAGTTCCGACATGATCTTGATGCGGGAAATCACCTGCTCCGCCAGTTCCAGCCCCGCCATCGAGCCGACCTGCGTCAGCACGCCGTCGATGCGGTACTTGATCGCGAGGCCGGCGGGGCCGGTCTCCAGGTGGATGTCGCTGGCCGCGACCTTGAGCGCATCGTACAGCGTCGAATGCACCAGCTTGACCACCGGGCTGGTGCCCTCGCTGATGGTCTTGAAGGACAGCGCCTCGACTGCGGCGCCGGCCGTGGACGCCTTGTCCTCCGCCGGCAGCAGGCTGTCCATCGCGCACAGCGTTTCCTCGTAGCGGGCGAGGTAGGCCGCCACGTCGGCAAGATGGGCGAGACGCCAGGAAAAGGACGCGGCGATGCGCTGCTCCGCCCATTCCTGCAGGCCGACGTCGAAGGGATCGCCCATGACCAGGACGAGCCGGTCGTCGTCGTCGCGCAGCGCCAGGCATTCGTGCGCCATCGCCTCGGCGAAAGGCAGCGTGTCGAACGCCGGCTTCATCCGGTACAGGTCTTCCATCGTCGACACCGGATAGTGCAGCGTCGATCCCAGCGCCTCGGCAAAAGCCTGCGCGCCCAGGCCCGACTGCGCCTCCAGCACCTCGACGATGCGACGCTGGGTGGAGACGGCGGCGGCGCGCGCCGCCTGCACCTGCTGCGGAGCGAAGTCCTGCCCGCTGCGGGCGTCGACGGGTTCGGCCAGGTTCATTGGATGCTCCCTGCGAGTTCGAAGATCGGGAAATACATGAGCACCACGATGAGGCCGATCACCAGGCCGATGAACGCCATCAGCAGCGGCTCGAACAGCTTGGTGAAGCGCTCCACCCAGCGCGCGGTCTCCTCCTCGTGGAAGGCGGCGATGCGCTCCATCATTTCGCCCATGCGGCCGGTGCGCTCGCCCACGCGCAGCATGCGCAGCGCCACCGGCGTGGTCAGCCGGTGGCGCTCCATCGCCGCGGAGATCGGATGGCCTTCGCGGATGTGCGCCAGGGCCAGCGCCAGGCGGCCGCGCAGGCCCGTTTCCAGCAGGTCGGACACCAGGGTCAGCGAAGGCGCCACCGGCATGCCGCCGCGCAGCAGCATGCCGAGCGAGCGGTAGAAGCGGGCGAGCTGGTAGCTGTGCAGCCGCGCGCCGATGCCGGGCAGCTGCCACAGCCTGCGTGCCAGCCATTGCCGGCTCGCCGGCCGGGTGGCGCCATGGAACGCGCCGCCCAGCACCAGCAGGCTGCCGGCCAGGATCACCGCGCCGTGGGCTTCGAGCAGCTGCCCCCAGCGCATCAGGAGCTGCGATATCAGCGGCAGGTCGCTGCCGATGCCGGCATAGATGTGGCTGAAGCGCGGCACCACGAAGACCATCAGGAACAGCGTCACCAGGCCGCCGACGATGGCCAGAAGCAGCGGATAGATCGAGGCGCTGATCACATGGCGCTTGACGGCGTCCATTTGCGACTGGTACGCGATGTAGCGCGCCAGCGCCTCGGGCAGGTCGCCGGTGCGCTCGCTGGCGCGCAGGGTCGCCACGTAGAGCGGCGGGAAATTCGCCGGCGAATGCTGCAGCGCGTGCGAAAACGCGTGCCCCTCGTAGAGGCTGGCGATCATCCGCGACAGGATCTGCCTGACCTCGGGGCGCGGCTCCTTCTCGTTCAGGGTTTCCAGCGCCTCCAGCAGGGCCAGCCCGGCCTGCAACAGCGCCAGCAGTTCCTGGCTGAACAGCACCAGGGGGAAATGGCCGGCGCGCGCCCGGCGCCAGGTCGGCCAGGCGGCTTTCGCCCTGACCGCGATTACCGTGTAGCCCTGCGCCAGCGCCTGGCGCGCAGCGTCGCCGGCATCCGCGGCGTCCAGCAGCAGTGCCGTCAGATCCTCCTCCCCGCGCAGTGCCTTGACCTCATAGCGCATGTGTTTCTCCGCCCGCTTACCAGCTGGTGATGTCGCCCGCCTGCCCTTCCCCGCCGGGCACGCCGTCCAGGCCGTACGACAGCAGGTCGTACTCGCCATGCTCGCCGGGCATGACAAAAACGTAGGGATTGCCCCACGGGTCGGCCGGAATGTCTTTTTGCAGGTAGGGGCCGTCCCATTTTTCCTCGTCCGGCTGGCGCATGACCAGACTGGCCAGTCCCTGCTCGGTGGTGGGGTAATGTCCGACGTCGATCCGGTACTGGTCGAGCGCCTTGCCCAGCGCGTCGATCTGGGCGCGCGCCACCTTGACCTCGGACTTGCCGATCTGGGAGAAATATTTCGGCGCCACGAAACCCGCCAAAAGACCGATGATCACCATAACCACCAGCAGTTCGAGCAGGGTGAAACCCCGACGGTTCAAGCGCGTGGCCGGCGCTCCGGCATCCCACGTTTTTTGCATGTGCCTACCCCTTCCATACCGCCATCAAGACCGCCCCTCACCCGCAGTGGCCGAGGGAATGGTCTTACCTTAGCGCTACAGATGCAGGCTCGCTGTGGGGGGATCACCGTATTCGTTCATGCGGGATGGACTGTATTTTTCCGGTAGGTGAACTGCGTAGACGGCGGCTTGCGCGCGGCGATGCGGAGGCGGGGGCCTGGCAGCCTCTGCTAGCCGCAGGGCCACGACACCTCGATGCGGGTGCCCTGCCCGGGGGCGGAGGCGATGCGATAGGCGCCCCCGGAAAACGATGCACGCTCCTTCATGCTGAGCAGGCCCAGCCCCCTCGCCTCGCCCTCGACATAGCGGACGCTGTCCGGATCGAAGCCGCAGCCGTTGTCCTCGATCAGCAGGTGCAGCACCTCGCCGATGCGGTCGAGGCTGACCCGCACCCGGTCGGCCCGGGCGTGCTTGACGATGTTGTTGAAGGCCTCCTGGAGGATGCGGTAGAGGGTGATCTGCAGCGGCGCCGGCACCTCGTGTTCGGCGACGTTGAGCGCCTTCTCAACGGCGACGTGGCCGCAGGCCGTTTCGAACTCGCGGAAGAACCATGACAGGGTGGGCAGGATGCCCAGGTCGTCGAGGATCGACGGCCGCAGCTCCGTGGACACCCGGCGCGCCTCGGCCAATGCCTGCTTGACCTGGGGGATCAGTTGCTGCAGCGACTCGTTCGCCTCGCCGGCCGCCCCCGCGGCCAGTTGTCTGGCGGCATTTTCGATCGACAGCTTGATCAGGCTGAGGGACTGCCCCAGTCCGTCGTGAAGGTCGAGCGCGATGCGCCGCCGCTCGTCCTCCTGAATCGTCACCAGCAGGCCGGAGAGCCGCCGCAGTTCGTCGCGGGATTCATGCAGGGCCTGCGCCGTCCGCACCTGTTCGGTGGTGTCCCTGAGGATGGTGGAAAAATTCTCGACCAGGCCATCGACGCCCCGATGCGCAATGATGACCTGCGAGGCATGGATTTCGCGGCCGGCCCGGTTGCGCAGCCGGGATTCGCCTGCCCACAGGCCGCTGCGGATCGCGTACGGGATGGCCTCCCCCCATATCCTGTCGTTCACCTCCTGGTCGCCGTGCTCGCACAGCTTCAGGTGCGAGATGTCGTCGTGCGGGCCCAGACCCAGCAGCGCGCGCCCTGCCGGATTGAGGTAGAGCATGTCCCCCGCGGCATCGGCCATGGCGACGTAATCGGTGGTTTTTTCGAGGATGGCAAGCAGGCGCGCCTGCATGCCCTCGCTGAACTTGCGCCGCTCCCTTTCCAGACACACCATGCACTCGAGTTCCTGGAACAGGTTCTGGTATCCGGCCTCGGCCTGCTTGATGTCGCTGATGTCGCCCATCATCACGACGGCATGCAGGTCGTCGGCCTCGCGGAAATGAGGCGGCGGCAGCACCAGGGGCTGCACGAGAACCGAGAGATGGCGCTTGAGCACGGGGTCGTATGCCTCGCACTCGGTGCGCTCCCCGCGCCCCAGCCGGGCAATGGCGTCCGGCCAGAGGGATTTGAAGTAGCACTGGGGGTCGCTGCAATCCGGATGCAGGACGTCATGCAGCGCCTTTCCTTTGACGCCATCGACCTGGCCCAGCCGCCAGCGCTCGATGGCGCGATTGATGTGAATGAGCCGGCCATCGGCGTTCAGCAGACAGATGAGCTGCGGCATCATGTCCGCAGCAGTTTGCCACTGCTGCTTGGCCTTTTCTAGCGTATGTACATCCATCGCTTCGCCCTGCGGCTCACCGGCCACTCCCCGTTTTTTTGAATTTTCAGTTTGATACTAGTCAAGATTGCCGCCTGCGCTGCTCACCAGGCCAGCCGCCGGGGACGCTCAGTGCTGCACCGGTTGATGGGCGGCCGACCACAGGTGCAGCAGCTCGGCCAGGGTGCGAACGCCCACCTTGCGCATGATGTTGAAACGGTGGACATCCACGGTTCGATCCTGGATATCGAGCTGTAGCGCGATCTTCTTGGTGTGATTGCCGGCCGCGATCAGTTCCATCACCGCCCGCTCGCGCGGTGTCAGCGCTTCGAAGCGCGCCTCTGCCTCATTCAGTGCCTGCCGCGTGCTCCAGAATTCCTGGTCCTCCCGCAGGCAGACCTGAACGCGGTCGAGCAGGTCCTGCTCGTTGAACGGTTTCTCGATGAAGTCGGACGCGCCGGACTTGAGGGCGCGCACCGCCATGGGCACATCGCCGTGTCCGGTGATGATGATGACCTGCAGCGCGACATCCCGTTCACGCAGAAAGCGCTGCAGTTCCAGCCCGCCCATGCCGGGCATGCGCACGTCGAGCAGCAGGCAGCCCCGCATGCGCGGACTCGCCACCGATAGAAAGGCCTCCGCCGTGGCGAAACACTGATGGCGCAGGGCCACCGAACCGAGCAGCGCCCCCAGCGCCTCGCGCACCGCGTCGTCGTCGTCGACGACATAAACGGTTGGCAGGTGCGATCCCATCAGCTGGCCACCTGCGCCAGGCTGAACGTGAACGTGGCCCCTCCTCCCGGATTGTTGACGTAGCGCAGGCTGCCGCCGTGCGCCTCGACGATCGACCGACTGATGGCCAGCCCCATACCCAAGCCTCCCTGCTTGCTGGTCACGAATGAACTGAAGATCTGCTCACCGAGCGCTGGATCCACGCCAGGCCCGGTGTCGCTGACTTCAACATAGACCAGTTGCGCGTCGGAGAACGTGCGCAGCGTGACCCGGCGCTCGCCGGATCCGGCCACCGCATCGATGGCATTGCGCAGCAGGTTGAAGGCGACCTGTTCGAGCAGCACGCGCTCGCCCTGCACCAGGGGGAGGCCCTCGGCCAGCTCGCGGACGATCTCGACGTCATGCGAGCGGGCATCGTGATCGACCAGGGCGGCGGTCTCACGGGCGACCAGGTTGAGGTCCACCGGGGCGAGTTTAGGCCCCTCCTTCTGCACGAAGCTGCGCACCCGCTTGACGATTTCACCGGCCCGCTTGGCTTGGGCATTGATCGCCTCGAGCCAGGCCTCCATCTTGCTGCGGTCGCATTCGCCGGCCATGGTGCGCAGGCCTGCCGCGCTGTACAAGGCAATGGCGGCCAGCGGCTGGTTGATCTCGTGGGCGATCTGGGTCGCCATTTCACCCAGGCTGGCGAGACGCGTGACGTGCGCCAGTTCGAGCATGTGTTCCCGCTCGCGGCGCTGCGACGCCTTGATCGGAGTGACATCGTTGACCATGACGTAAAAGCCGCGCACGCCCCCCTGGGACGAGAGATCCGGCAGGTAGGAAATGGCCACGTCACGCGTGCCCGAGTCGGCGGGGGCCAGCTGGCATTCAAAACTCACCGCTTTCCCGGCGAGCGCCTGTTCGATGTAGGGGCGCACCGCCCGATAGGCGGCGTCTTCGCCCAGCAGCTCCCGCATGGGCTTGCCGTAGATCTGCTCGGGCCTGAGGCCGAAGTCGCGCTCGTAGGCCATGTTGTTGAAGCGATAGCGCTGTTCCGCGTCAACATAGGCGATCAGGACGGGTACGTGGTCCACCACCTTTTCCATTACCTGGACGAGCGCCTTGTTGCGGCTGACGGTCAGGGCAAGCGCGCCGGCGACCAGGAAAGCGAACAGCACCAGCGCGCCGTAAACCGTCGACAGCTTTTTCAGCAATGCCTGATTGGCCGCCTGCATGGCCGACTGCGAGTACTCGACGACAACCGTCCAGAAATAGCGGTCCACGTCGACCGGGCTGGCATAGCCGGCCTGGGCTGGCGTGAGGTTCTTGCCAAGCAGGGGATAGACGCGCTCGAACCGGATCAGAGATGCATCGGTTTGATGGACGCCGGATTGTTCGCTTTCCATCTGCCGCCACAGCCGCGCGGACCACTCGGCAAGGCTTGGCCGCGACCGTCGGCCCGTCAAGCCCGATTCCGCCTCCGGGCCGGCGCCCATGAGCCAATGCCCCTGTGCGTCGAACAGATGGATCCTGCCGGCCTGCCCTTCCAGCGTCACCAGCTTGTCGCGCAGACGCTGCCCCAGGTAGTCGAGCACCACCATGCCGCGGATCAGGCCCTGCTCATCGGCCACCGGAGTGGCGAAGCGGATGACCGGCCCCACTGCTTCGGCGGCGCCCGGTGCAGGATTCACGTCCAGCGGCGAGACGTAGATCTGATCCGGCGACAGCCACAGGGTTTCCGCAAAACAGGCGCAGTCGTGTCGATCCTCGAGATCAGGGTCCGCGACGGTTTCGGGGCGCCCGTTGTTGAAGTCGACGCGCACCACTTCCCTGCCGTCCAGACCGATGAAGCGGACCTGATCGTAGAGGCGCTTCTGCCTCGCCAGTCCCACGTACTCCATGGCCAGATCAATACGGCTGCCGCGACTGTCGCGCGCCAGGTGGTTCCTGATCGCGTTGTGCTGCGACAGGTAGCGCAGGTCGGACAGCACCGCGTCCATTTCCTGGTGAATGGCACCCGCCGCAAGCTTGACGACCCGCTCCTGTTCGGCCTGCATGAGGCTCAGGCTGTTCTCGGTTTCGGCCCGCTGGTAGAACATGAACGGGATCGCGAGCAGCGCCGAAAAAGCCAGCCCCAGCAGCACGGTGAGCACGATGATGCGGCGAGGATCGACCTGCACCACCCGATGGATGGTGTGGTCATGCGCAAGCCGCGGCGCCGGCGGCTTCACGCTTGCCCGTTCGCCTCGTCGCCGATTTCCGCCAGCAGTTCGAACAGGGCATCGGGGTACACCGGCTTGACCAGATGCCGGTCGAAGCCAGCTTCCCCGGAGCGGACCCGGGCCTCCTCGTGGCCGTAGCCGGTCACCGCCACCAGGCACAGACTTTCGTCTGCGACCTGTTGCGCGCGCAGCTGCTGCGCCACCTGATAACCGTCCATGCCCTGCAGTCCGATGTCGAGCAGGACCAGCTGCGGGCGGAAGCTGCGGGCGAGCGCCAGCGCCACCTCGCCGCTGGCGGCCGCCCTGACCTCATGGCCTTCGAGCTCGAGCAGCACGGTCATGCTGTCAGCCACGGCGGAGTCGTCGTCGACCACCAGCACCCGGCAGCGCGCCGCCGTGGCGGGGCTTGCGGTCAGCGGCTCACGGCTGTCGGCTGCGGGCGTTTCGGGCAGGGCCGGCAGCCAGATCGTGAAGGTCGAGCCCAGTCCCGCCCCGGCGCTGCGCGCCTCCAGCACCCCGCCGTGCATCTCCACCAGCCGTTTCACCAGCGTCAGACCGATCCCCAGCCCGCCCTGGCTGCGATCGAGGGTGCGCTCACCCTGCTGGAACAGGTCGAACACGTGCGGCAGCAGTTCGGCCGGGATGCCGATGCCGTTGTCGCGCACCTGGATCTCGATTAGCGGGCCGGCCAGGCTGGCCTCGACCTCGATGCTGCCGCCCTCCGGCGTGTACTTGGCGGCGTTGTCCAGCAGGTTGAGCACAACCTGGGCAAGCCGCACCGGATCGCCTGGCAGATGGACCGGCTGGCGGGGCAGCTTCAGCGCGACCTGATGTCCCTTGGCGTCGATCTGCGCGCGGGCCATCTCCAGCGCCTGGTCCAACACGCCGGCCAGCTCGACCGGCTCCATCTTGAGCGTGACCTTGCCGCGCACGATGCGCGAGACGTCGAGCAACTCGTCCACCAGCCGGGTGAGATGGTCCACCTGCCGCTCGATGGTCTGCTGCGCCCACCGCACCCGCGGCTCCTGGCTGTCCAGGCGGCCCAACACATGCGCGGCGTTGCGGATCGGCGTCAGCGGGTTGCGCAATTCGTGGGCGAGCATGGCGAGGAACTCGTCCTTGCGGTGATTGGCCTCGATCAACGCCTGCTCGGCCTGCTTGAGTTTGGTGATGTCCAGCGTGGTGCCGAATCCGCCCACCACCGCCCCCTGCTCGTCGAATTCCAGTTCGGCCCGTTCGCGTACCCATTTCAGCGCGCCGTCCACGACCAGGCGATGCTCGATATCGTAGGGCGCGCCCCGCAGGGCCGCCTTCCACATGCGGTCGACATACGCCCGGTCATCCGGGTGCACGACGGAAAGAAAGGTCTCGTATCTGAGCGGCGTGCCCACGGGCGCGCCGAAAATACGGTAGTTCTCGTCTGACCAGTGCAACGCGTTGTGCTGGATGTCGAGCCGCCAGCTGCCGATCTGGCCCACGGACTGGGCGCGATTGAGGTCTGCCTGGCTGGCGCGCAAGGCCTGCTCGATCTGCTTGCGCTCGGTGATGTCGCGCACCGTAGTCAGGCGACGCCCGTCGGGAGATCCGGCCGGAATTGTCTTGCCGTGGGCTTCGATGAGGATACGACTCCCGTCCTTGCGCAGGACGGTGTGCTCGGCGATGGTGTCGTTGCCGTTCCGGAGGATTTCAGCGGCCCGTTCGCGGTCCTCGGGGGCAATCAGTTCCACGATGACCCGTCCCACGAGCTCCTGGGTCGTATAGCCCGTCATTTGCGCGATCTGCTCGTTGCAGTCGACGATGCGGCCCCGCTGGCTGATGACGATGCCCTCGAAGGTGGTGGCGGCAAACAGCGCCAGCCGCTCCTCGCTCTCGCGCAAAGCCCTTTCGGCGAGGATGCGATTGCTGATGTCGCGCAAAATGACGGTAAAAAACCGGGATCCTCCCACCTCGATCTGGGAAATCGAGGCTTCCACCTCGAAAACCTCGCCATTGGCGCGGCGCCCGCGGACGCACCCCGCCCCCGCCAGCTGGCGGCTGCTTACCCCGGTCCGGGCGAACGTGCGAATTTGTTCCGCGTGCCGGCTGCGCGCCTCCTCGGGCAGCAACAGTTCGATCGGCCGGCCCATGGCCTCGGCGGCCGAGAGGCCGAACATCTTCTCGGCCGCCGGGTTGAACAGCACGATGTGATGGCGGTCGTCCATGCTGATGATGGCGTCCATGGCCGACGTGATCAGGCCTGCCAGGAGCTGCTCGCCCCGGCGCGACTCAGCCAGCGCCTGCTGCACGAAGACGCAGCTTTCGGCGCATCGGGGGGTCCCGCGAGCCGGCTGCGTAGGGCCAAGGTCCGGTCCCGCCTCGCTGCGCGGCGGCTGGTTCTCAGCGGCTTGCCTGGTTTCCATACCGATCCTCCTTTGCCTCGCTAGCTTCGCCGGGGCCATCAGGCGCGTTCCCTGACATGTCATCAAATTTTATGCGGATGCAAACAGCCGACTAAAGATTCTACTAATTTACAGGGCCAAGCGGTCCTGGATACCTTACATATCCCGATTTAGCATGGAGCCGAATATGACTGTTGCGCAATTGCAGCAACTCGCTTTCGATTTTGGACTCAAGGCATCTGCCCCCTACACATCGAAAATACAACTTATCAGGAATATCCAGCTCCTCCACGGCAAAGACCCCTGCTTCTCATCCGAGAAACGCTACTTCTGCACGGACGTTTGCGAGTGGAGCTCGGAATGCCGCACACTCAGGGCCCAGTGGGCGTGTTAGGTACCACTGATGCGGATCAAGCTGGCTGAGCGCAACCCGCTGCGGATGAAAGCCGAGGCCTACCTCGCGCCGCCCACCCACGCTTCGCTCCGCATGCTGCGCGCGCCGGGAGCCGTTGCGGTCAATCCGCAAAAGAGCGCCATGCTGCCCGACAAGCCGCGCATCCTCGCTGTCAACAACGAATCCACCCCGCTCCTCGCCCGGGCTGCTACAGCCTGCTGCAGACCGCCGACGACAAGCTTTACCAAGCCAAGCATTCAGGCCGCAACTGCGTGCGCTGACGGCCGCCGGCCAGACCAGAGATCAATCAACATTCAGGGAATCAGCCAGTCGCTGACCGGAACCGGCGTTGTCGCCCCCTGCGGGAAGCCGAGGATATAGCCGCCCCTCGACGCGAAGCGCTGGCCCGGCCCCAGGCTCAGGTGCGGATAGATCGAGGGCGACAGCGCGGTTTCGGCCATCTGTTCGATGCGCTCGATGAAATAGTCGCGCGAGAAGTTCTCCCCGATGTGCGCCAGCGCATCCCCGGTCACGGTGGCTGCGAAGTAGGCATTGGCCTGGGTGCGCGCATCTGCCAACGGAATGTTGCGGGCACGCAGCCAGGCGTTCAGGCGCGCCAGATGCCGCTCGCGGTTCGCCGGCAGCGCAAACGGATAAACCATGCGCAGCCTGTCCAGCCAGCCATCGGCCAGGCCGGCGTGCCGCATCGCGAACAGGCTGGCGGACAGATAGACCACCTGCAGGCCAGCGGGCGGCGTCCCGGTCGCCGCCAGGTTTTGAACGTCGGCGGGAGGAAGCCAGATCACCAGGGTGGCCGGATTGGCGTCGCGCAAAAGCGCGGACCAGGCGCCGGACGACAGCGCATCCGCGCCGCTCACCGGGTAGTCGGCCAGATCTTCGATTCCCTTTTTTTTCAGGGCGGATCGCAGGGCCTGCGCCGGCAGGCGCCCGGTCGCGTCGTCGCGAAACACCTGCACGATTGTGCCCATTCCGGAGCGGGTTTCTGCCAGTTGTCCGGCCAGCACGTCCGCCTCCAGGGCGATGCCGCGCGAGAAATACAGGGAGGAATAGCCCGCCCCCTCGGCCACCGGATAGTCGACGTCGGGCAATACGCAGGGCACCCCGGTTTTTTCGCAGAACGCATGAACCGGTTGCCAGCTGCCGCTGCCGAGTCCGCCGATGACGGCGAACACCGGCTGCTCGCGATAATGCGCAGCAAGCTGGTCGTGCCAGGTTTCCGGAGGCCCGTCCAGCTCCCACACATGCAGCACCCAGGTACGGTAGGCGAGATACATCTGCTCGCTGCCCGCCTCGCGGCGGCGCGCTTCCTTGCGGGTGCCGCCGTTCTTGTCGCGGAAGAATGCCTGCAGCACGTCGAGCTGGGCGCGGCGCCGATCCGCTTCGACGCCGGGGGCGATGATGGTCGCGAAATGAATCTCGCCGTCGCTCACCCCCGGCGCCGCGGCGGCCGACAGCCCTGCCAGGTAGGCATACAGCTGGTCGATCTCGGCATCGCCCAGCGCATAGCGCGGCATCTGAGCATCGAGCACGCGCCCGGTCGGATCGATCCCTTCGCGCAGCGCCCGCGCCAGGCTGGCGCGGGTATAAGCCGGGCGCGCGTCGGCAACACCGGTTGCCACCGCCCGGCGCCGCGCAAACCCGGTTTGCGACGCGGTAAACAGCAGCCGGCCGGTGATCGGGCGGACGGGCGTCAGCCCCTCGCTGCCGCCCAGGCCGCTGCGTCGATGGCACTGGACGCAAGCGGCATCGGCGCCGCTCAGCGCCACGCCCTGCTGCACGACGGCGCGCACCGGCTCGCCCGACGCCAGCAGGCCGTCGCGGTAGATGGACTGGCCGGCTAGGTGACTGGCCAGCACGGCTGCGGGCGGCTCTGTCGCCGACGCGCCCTGCGCCAGCAGAAGGGCGAGACCCGCCAGGGCGCGCTGCACGGTTCGCATCGGGGCGCGTCGCATGATCGCTCAGTTCGAACGCAGCTGGCGAACCTCGCGCAGGATGTCGGCCGCGCTGGCGAAGCCGTCCAGCCGCACCCACGGCTGATCCGGGGCGGCGCGCAGGAAAGTCGCCGGCTGGTGGTTCATCTTGTCGCCGCGGTAGACATCGAAGGCGCGCTGCACCGCGATGCTGTCATCCAGGCTGCCGGTCAGCATCTGCCACTGCGGCCCCGCACCGTACTTGCCGGCGTAGGCCTTGAGCGCGGCCGGGGTGTCCTCTTCGGGGTCGATGGAAATCGACAGCATCCGCACCGCATCGCGCTCCGGCCCCAGCGCGGCCTGCAACTGCGAGAAGGTCGCGCTCATCACCGGACAGACCGCGCCGCAGGTGGTGAAGATGAAATTGAGGATGACCGGCTTATCCTGTTCCGCCAGTTCGCTGCGCAGCGGCACCCCTGCGCCGTCGGCATTCACCAGTTTCACGTCCGGAACCGCGTAGTCCGCCTGCGTGCGCACGTAGCCGTCCGGCTCGGCGGACATGGCGTGGTGGTGGTGATGGTGGTGGGAATGATCCTCGGCCATCGCGCTCATCGGCAAGGGCGCCAGCGCCAGGGCGGCGAGCATCAGTGAGTTTTTCAGTACGCGCATTTCATCCTCCAGTTTGTCAGCTGTTCACTTCACGTTGACCGTCACCGTCGCGGCATTGGACAGCGCGCCGGCCTGATCGCGCACGGTGTACTTGAAGGTTTCCTTGCCGCGGAACTTGAGCTTGGGCGTGTAGGACACCGTGCCGTCGGCGTTCACCGTCACCGTGCCGCCCTTGTTCGGTGCAGCCGCGATGGCGACGCTTGCCGGGTCGAGATTGCCGTCAGGGTCGGTGTCGTTGGCCAGCACCGCGATGAGCTTGGGGGTGTAGCTCGCGGTCTTGCGCACGGGGGCGGCCGCGCTGTCGTCCTTGGCGAGCGGGGGCGTGTTGACGCTGGCGTTGACCGTGATCGAGACGGTGGCAGGATCGCTGTGGAGCGCGCCGTCGAAGGCCCGGTAGGCGAAGCTGTCGGTGCCGGCAAAGCCGGCGTCGGGCGTGTAGCTGAACGAGCCGTCGCCATTGAGCGCAAGGCTGCCGCTGGCGGGGCCGGCATCCAGCACCGCGGTCAGCTGGTCGCCGTCGGCGTCGCCGTCGTTGCCCAGCACGCCGGGCGCGGCCACGTCGAGCGTGGTTCCGGCTTCCATGCTCCAGGCGTCGCCCGATGCGAACGGCGCCTGGTTGGAGGGGGCGGCGCTCAGCTGCCGATAGGCCGCCTCGACGTCGGCCAGGCCGTAGCCGTAGCTGTTGTCCTCGCCAGCGACGCCCAGGTCCTGCGCACTCGCGGTCAGCGCCGCTTCGATCTGGCCGATGCTGGCGCTCGGAAAGGCTTCCGCCAGCAGCGCCATCGCGCCCGCCGCGTGCGGCGCCGCGTACGAGGTGCCGGAGACCACGGCATACAGCGCCAGCCCGCCGAACGAGAGATCGGCGGTGTTGACGTTGACCCCGGGCGCGACCAGCTCCGGGTACACCGTGCCGTCGCAGGCGGACGGGCCGCGGCTGCTGAAGCTGGCGATCGCCAGGTCGGCGTCGACCGCGCCGGCGGCGAAACCCGGCGGGTTGTTGGCCGGGCTCAGGCTGGTCAGCGGCGACGGCCCGTCGTTGCCGGCGGCGAAGGCGATCGCGGTGCCGGCCGCCTTCAGCACGTCGATGTCAGTGGCGAACTCGGTGATGCACTGCCCGGTCGTGCCGGTAAGGCCCCACGACGCGTTCACCACGTCGGGCGCGTCCACGGTGCCGAGGTCGCCGTCGGGGTCGAGCAGCCACTGGAACGCCAGATGGATGTCGCTGTAGTTGGCATAGCCGGCATCGTTGTAGAGCTTGGCCGCGATCCAGCGGGCGTCGGGCGCCATGCCGATGGCGGTTCCGCCGGCGGCGCCGCCGACCATGATCCCCATGGTCTGGGTGCCGTGGCCGGCGGGGTCGTAGGGGGTGGCGTGCTCGCCGTGCGGGTCGTACCAGCTGTTGTCGCCACCGCGCCATTTCGCGGAGAGGTCCGGGTGATTGGGGTCGACCCCAGTGTCCATGTTGGCGACGACGACGCCGCTGCCGGTGAACCCCAACGACCACAACTCCGGCGCGCGCACCGCGTTCAGGTTCCATTCCGGCGGTGCGGCGGTGCCGCTGGTGGTCACAGGGGCTTCGAGGGTCGAGTCGAGGCGGATAAGCTCGATGCCGGGGCGCGACGCCAGCTGGCGGATGACGCTGGCGCGCGCGGTCACCGCGAAGCCGTTGATCACCCACAACTCGCGAAACTGTCGTGCGCCATTGTTTTGCAGGAAGACGCGGTACGTGGCCTGCGTGGCGGCGGCTTTTTCCATGAGCGCCCCGACCAGCCGGGTGTCGCGCCGGCTGCGGTCGGCCACTTCGTAGAGGCGGGGATCGACGCGATCGGCCAGGGAGACGATTACCGCGATCTCGTCCTGCGGCCCGCTTACCGCCAGTTCAGCCGCCAGGTCCGGGCCGATTGGCGCGACCTGCGCACCGGCGCCTGACATCCACCCGAGCACCAGCAGAATGCCGGCGCGCTGTGCAGTCATCCGTATCCAGGTGCGCATGATTCATTCCTCCACTACTCGACTGTGAGCTGGGCGATGTGGGTGTCGCCCGCGACCAGGTTGACCTGGCTTCCCGCCTTGAGATAGCGCCCGGGGTTGGCGAACAACACGAAATAGCTGCGGTCTGGCATGTCCTTGCGGGCGACCTGGCGCAGCCTGCCGAGCTTGGGCGTGTTGGGCACCGCCAGGCGCGCGCGGCTGACCGGATCGACCAGCTGCAGCTCGGTCTTGGCGCTGAAGAAGGGGGCGGCGCGCTCCGGGTCGGTGACGCGGTAGCGCAGATCGATCATGTAGTCGGCGGCGGTGAGCCTAAGCGACTCGACGCGGATTCCCGGATCCTCGACCGCCTCAGCCGGCAGCGGCGGCAGCGCGGCCCGGTCCGGAGTAGCGGCGCAGCCAGCGGCCAGGAGGGCCGCCAGGCCGATCATGCCAAGTTGCAGTCGGCGGGCGCTCATTTCACGTTCACCCTGACGCGGGCGACGTTGGACGTCTCGCCTGCGGCATCCTGCACGGTGTAGCTGAAGTTTTCCGATCCGCGGAAGTTGGTCCGGGGCGTGTAGCGCACGATGCCCGTCACGGGATCCACGTTCACGCTACCGCCCTTGTTCGGGTTTACGACAATGGTGACCGTGGTCGGATCGAGATTGCCGTCCGCGTCGGTATCGTTAGCCAGCACGTTGAGCGGGACATTCGTCGCATTGCGCGCCACGCTGAAGGTGTCGTTCACCGCCACCGGCGCAACGTTGGCGACCACTGCTGTGACCGTGATGGTGACGGTGGCCGGATCGCTGGTCGCGTTGCCGTCGCTCGCCTGGTAGGTGAAGCTGAACTCGCCGGCGGCGGTGGCGTTGTAGCTGAAGCCACCGTCCGCGCTTGGGGTGAGGCCTGCCAGCACGCTGTGGTTGACCGCGCTGAGCGTGTCGCCGTCGATGTCGCTGTCGTTGCCCAGGATCCCTGGCGCAGCGACGTTGAGGGTGTCGCCAGCGGTGACGCTGTAGGCATTGTCGGCCGCGACCGGCGGGTCGTTCAGCGGATTGACGGTGAGGCTGACGGTGGTCGGCAGGCTCGGCTCGCCGCCACTCACGGCCTGGTAGGCGAAGCTGTCGCTGCCGTTGTAGTTGGGGGTGGGCAGGTAGGTGAAGCTGCCGTCCGTTGCCAGGTTGAGGGTGCCGTGGCTGGGCCCGCTATGCCACTGGGCCGTCGTGGCGGGGTCGGCGGTGAAGGCGGCGTCGTTGGCGAGCACGCCTGGCGCTGCGACGCTAAGCTGCGTGTCCTCGTCGGTGACGTAGGCGTCAGGGCTTGCCGAGGGCGCGCCGGCCCCGGCTTCCGCCACGGTCAGGTGGGCGAGCATGCCGTAGGCCAGGCGTCGGTCATAGACCGGATAGGTCGCCGCCTCGACCGGGGTGATCACGGCATCCACCGTCTTCAGCGCGGGCAGGAAGGCCGAGTACTGCTCCCGCGCATACGGATAGGGGTTGCCGTCCTCCGCCACCAGGCGCATGTAGTGCCCCTGCAGCACCGGCGAGCGGCTCTGCAGGCCTGCGTTGAGCAGCCGCAGCCGGGTGATTTGCCCCGCGTTGCCTGCGGCCAGGGCGAGGCTCGCGTCGGAGAGGTCCTGGCCATTGATGAGGAAATATTTCGGCGCGTAGTCGATGGTGCTGGACGGATAGTCCGCCGCGGTCAGCCCCGGCGGGAGCGGGTCAGGCGGCGTTGCGCCGTAGCGGTTGTTGGCCACGGCGGCGTGCAGCACCGGGTCGACCTCGCTGAACAGCAGGGTGACCTCGTTGTGGTAGGGCACGCCGGCATAGGCCTCGCCGGCGACCGCGTCATGGGTCATGGCGCCGTAGAGCCCCATCTGCACCTGCACCTGCGGATGGGTGCCGCTGTGGTAGAGGAAGGTGCCGGGCTTGAGGTTGTTCCAGGTGTAACTCTGGGTGCCGCCCCCCGCTGCCGCCTCGGCGGTGAAGGAACGCACCCGCTGGCGGCCGCTGCCGTCGGTGAACTTCACCGGCGCCAGACCGGTGGGCATCGCCTGGCCGGGAATGACGATGGACGTCGCCTCCGGCAGGTTATTGGTCAGGTTGACAGTGAGGCTGGTGTCGCCTGGCTCCACCACAAGGGCGGGTCCTGGCACGCTCGCCGGGCAGGTGTCCGGGGGTACTGCCGGGCAAGAGGTGCCGTCAAGGGCGAATCCCCACATGGTCACCAAAGTGCCGTCCGGCATGGCCTTGTCAAAGGGCGCCGCGACCAGGTTGTAGGTGATGGCGGCGGCATTTCCAGCCACCAGGGGCAGCACCAGCGCCAGCAGCGTTGGCGTCCTGCACAGTTTGCTTGTCGTTTGGCTGGCGTTCATGGCCGTCTCCTCAAATGCCTAATCAAATGCTCAGGGAATCGTTACACCATCCACGCGGGGTTCGATGATGACCATGGTCATCATGCCGCCGGGGAAAATGTCGTTGTTGGTGATTTCCTTCTCGGTGTGGGAGTGCCACATGTGGAAGTAGCCCGCATTGGCGTTCAACCCGCCCTGCCCCGGCGGCAGCGCCCCCGCGGCGCCCAGATAGGGGCTGCCGCTCCAGAAGCCGCCGAAGGCCAGGTCCTGCTGGTTGGGCAGGGCCACCGGCAGGGGCTTGTCGTGGTCCGGACACCATTCCTTGGTGGTGCTGTCGAAGCCCGTGGGGTTATCGCAGGTGTGATCATTAATCGCGACCGTGCCGTAGATGTCCCAGCCCAGGCCCTTGCCGGTCCACTCGAAGATGGCGTCGTAGGTGCTGCCGGGCACGACCTTGAGGGTGAAGTCGGACACGGCGAGGTCGGGGTTTCCGGAGCCGGGAACGCTTTCCAGCAGGCGGCCGTCGCGGGCGATCGTCCAGGTGTTGTTGCCGTGGTGGTGCAAAGGATGCAGGTCGCGCCCGCCGCCGATCACCCGCATCAGCAGCCTGTCGCCCGGAAACATGCGGGGCATGGCGTTGTAGGGCTGGGTGGGCATCCAGGGGGTGCCGGTTCCGGCGGCCATCATGGTGTCCGGCGAGGCGCGGCCGTTGATGAACCAGTATTCGGACGTGAAGCCGGCGGTGTCCACGCCAGTCTCCGGCGGCTGGCCCGTCATCAGGTTGATGGCGACCTGTTCATGAACCTGAAAGTCCATCTCGGTGAGCAGGAACAGGTACTCGTGGTCGTAGGCGCTGCCGGCGTCGCCGTAGGCGGTCCGGTTGCTGGTCTCGTCAAAGCCCGCGGGATGCACGATGATCGCGCCCACCAGCCCCATCTCCACCTGCAGGTCGGGCCGGGTGCCGCTGTGGTAGAGGTAGGTGCCGGGATGGCTGGCGGTGAAGGTGTAGCTCACCGTCGTGGTGCCGTCCGGCGGCGCCTCGCAGGTCAGCAATCCCGGGGTGCCGGAAGGGGTCGCGCCGTCGCACGACGTGGTCACCCCCGACTGGCCGGGGAACACCATGGACACCGGCATCGCCGGCGTCGGCAGCGCGTTCTTGAGATTGACGGTGACGACGTCGCCTTCGTTCACGATCAGGGTCGGTCCGGGGTACTGCATCACGGTGGGAAACGGCCCGGAATCGTCCGACGCATAGCCCCAGGTGAGCAGGCTGCCGCCGTCGCCGGCGGTGATGTAGTCCGCCTTGGCCGTCAGGTTGAAGGTGGTGCCGGTGATGCCGTCCACCACCGCCGACGCCCCGCCCGCCCCCAGCGCGAGGGCGGCGACGAGCGCGTGTCCGAGTCTAAGCAGTGTCTTGGTCATGTCTATTCTCCTCGAGCTTGCGGCCGTCAGTTGGTGATGACGATTTCCGTCATCATTCCCCCGTAGTCCTCGGTGTTGTTGCTGAGGTAGTTGAGGTTGGTGGTGTAAAGGAAATAGGTCCCAGGGCTGGCGCCGCTGGTGTCGACGATCACGTCCGCCGCCTCGCCGCCGCCCAGGGTCACCGAGCTGGTGTCGTGGTAGAGGTTCTCCGTGCCGCCCGGGCCGCGCAGGATGTGGGCGCCGGTTCCGACCACCTGCATCGGCAGCCCCAGCGCAGTGACGGTGTAGAAGTTGGTCACGCTGAGGTTGGACAGGCGCAGCAGGATCCTGTCTCCCACCGACGCGCTGACCTTGGAGTCGACCGGCTGCGACACCTTGCCGCCATTGACGAGCTCGCCACCCTCGACGGGCGGCGGCAGGTCGTCCGTGTTCACCGTGTCGGGATAGCCGCGGCCGTTCATCATCGCGTACTTGTCCTTCATCTCGGCGAAGGGCAAGGGCTGCACGGTGTAGCTGGCATCGTGGAAGGCGGGGTCGAAGGAGCCGAGCTGGATCGGAATTTCCACGTCGTAGCGGGTGCTGCCGTCACCATCGTTGTAGACGTAGGTATCCGCTGCGCTGGCATTGTTCTGGTGCACGTGGGTGCCCAGGACGGTACCGTCGGGCAACTCGTTCTGCGCGGGCGAGACGTAGAGGTTGCCGAGCATTCCCATCTGCATGTGTTCGGTGGCTTCCACGTGGCAGTGGTACATGAAGGTGCCGGGTTCCAGGATGTTGTAGTAGTAGGTGATGCTCGCGCCCATGTTGATCGCGATGGAGCCTTCCGGCATGCCATCGAACACCGGCGCGGCCTGGGGAAAGCCGTGGAAGTGCACCGAGTGGGGGTCGAACAGATCCGGCCGGATCACCATGCCCGCGTTGGTGAGGGTGAGATAGAACTCCTGCCCTTCCTTGAGCGCGATGGTGGGCGCCGGGAAGTTGGCGGCGAGCATGCCCGCGTCCATCGCCGCCGCCGGCGGGGTACCGGTCAGGTCGGCGAAGCCGAAGATGTATTGCAGGTAACCGTCGGCCATGGTGACGAAGCCGTCACCGCCCGACAGGTGCATGCACTTGGCGTTGGGATGGTCGGGATCGGGGCTGTCGATCACCGCGTCGCCGTTCGTATCGCCGGGGCACTGCACGAACACGGCGCCGTAAGCGGTCGGGGCCAGGCCCCAGGCCAGTGCCGCCAGGAAGCTCAGGCGGCTAAGCGTACAAATGGTTTTCATGATTCGCTCTCCTTTGCTGCCCGGCGCCAGCGGACAACCGCTGGCGCTGGCATTGCTCACAGTTCGTCCGCGCCGGAATCGGGGCTGGTTCCGTCCCGCGCATCGCCGTCCACATCGGTGGTCACCCCGGTTCCCGCCGCACCCAGGCCTTCAGCCGGCGAGCCACTCTCCAGGTGGTAGTCGCCAAGCAGGCAGCTACCCACCACCGGGCACTTATCGGTCGCGACGGCGTTGGTCAGGGTCAGCGGCCCGAAGCGCACGTCGATGAAGTTGCCGCCTTCGTCGAGCGCCGCGGCCGTGGCGAGGCTGGTCGTGGACTCAGGCATCACGATGGTCTGCCCCGGCGAGCCGTTGACATACTCGGCCACAAACAGCGGGTCGGCGGCGAGGTTGCTACCGTCGTCCGCGCAGCTGCCGGGTTCGTTGAGCATCGTCAGGATGCTGTTGCGCGGATTCAGGCAGCCCGTCGTGCCCCGCACCGCCAGGTCGTCGTACAGCGCGCCACTGCCATCGGCCCCAATCACCGGCTGCAGGCCGAAGCACGGCGTCACGCTAGTGGCCGGATCGCAGGTTTCATCGATGGCCCAGTAGAACGAGCGGTTGTGCCAGATGATGTTGTTGTCCAGCGTCGGGTTGGAGAATTCCCTGTACGGCCGCACCGGAGCGGCGTTGCCGAAGGCCGCGGCCAGCGCCGCGCTGTGGGCGCGCGCCACGATGCCGGACGGCTGCGCCGTCGACTGGTTCGGGCTGCCCGGGGCGAAGGCTGCCCCGGCTGTCGCCGTGCTGTCGTTGTTGGCGACCGTGTTGTGGACGATCGACACCCGCGCGCTGTCCTGCAGCGAGATGCCGCCGCCGGCCAGGCCCGCCATGTTGTCCACCACGATGTTGTTGTGGAGGTTGAGGCGGTACCAGCGGTCGGGGCGGTTGCGGTTTTGCGGCTGATCCACATCCATGCCGTTGACGAACTGGGCGCGGATGCCGCCGCCGTCGCCGGCGCCTGCCTGGTTGCCCTTGATCAGGTTGGCCAGCACATCGACGTTGCCGCTGCCCGCGGTGAGCACGTTGGGCGCGATGGGCGCCGCGCCGCCGACGAAGATGCCGCCGCCGCTCACGCCCACCCCTTGGTTGAAGTTCTGGTTGAACAGGACCTCGTTGTTGGCAATGGCGCCGCCGTCGCTCAGGCCGAGGTGGCCGATGCCGCCGCCGTCGCGCAGCGAGAAGTTGCCGCAGACGGTGTTCGCACGCACCTGATAGCCGTCGGCCCCGGTGTAGAGGGCGATCCCGCCGCCCGCGCCCTGCGCCGAGCCATTCTGGCTGACCTGGTTGAAGCGGATCTGCACGTTGTCGTTCTGGCTGTCGGTGTAGCCGGAGACGGACGCCTCATTGAGCAGGACGGCATGACCGATCCGAACACCACCGCCGTAGGTGCCATGGTTGGAGATGATGCGGTTGTTGCTCACCTGCAGGTTGCGCGCGTAGCCGCTGGCGAAGATGCCGCCGCCGTGGTCGGCGCCGGTGATGCTGATGCCGTCGATGCGGGCGACCCGGGTTGGGCCGAACTCGTTGGCAGTGCCGTTGTTGGCGGCGTTGCCGACAACGAGGATGCCGGGGCCTTCCTCGGCGCCGAACAGCACCGGCTCGTTGTCTGCCGCGTCGAAGGCGACCTCCTGGCCGGGCAGGATGCTGAACTGGTTGGCCGTGAGCAACTGGTCGAGCTTGGCGCGCCAGTTGGCGAGCTTCTCGGCCGGAGCCTTGACCGCGTTGATCTTGGTGCTGAAGGCACCCCAGCCCTGCAGGCGCACCGGCTTGTGCATGATCACCAGTTCCTCGTAGGTGCCGGGCGGCACCAGGATCAGCGGCGAACCGGTGCTGGGGGCGGCATCGATCGCGGCCTGGATGGACCCGCCGGGGGCGACGCGGATCGGCTCCGGACCGCCGATCGTGAAGGTGAGCCCGGTCTTGGTGGTGGCGCCGTCGCCGCGGGTCACCATCAGCTGGTAGTCGCCGTTGGCGGTGCCAGCCGGGATGGTGGCTGTGATGCTGGTGTCGCCCCAGCCGGTGATGGTGAGCGGGGCGCCGTTGATGGTCACGCTGCCTTGGGTGGCGCCGAAGCCGTAGTCGCGCAGGATGGTCGCAGGCGCGCCCGCCGCGCCGTAGGCGGGATTGGGCACTGCCACGCTGCCGACAGAGGCGATGGCGATGCTCGTTCCGGCGGCAGGCGCCCAGGGACCGTTGACACCGTCTGCCCAGGCGATCACCGGGGTTCCGTCAGGGTATTCGCAGTCGAGCGGGAACTGCCCCTGCCCGGCGAAGGCGGCTACCGGCACCACCGGCGTATCCAGGTAGGTGGTCTTGCCCGGCATGTACTGGAAGGTGTAGCAGAACTGGCTGTACTGCGGCTTGAACATGGGATCCTCTTCCATGACCTGGGAGCCGTTCGCGTTGACAACCGGGTTGCCGTTTGCGTCGAGCACCGGCTTCATGGGCGAATTCATGCAAGCGGTGAGCATGTTGGGGGCTGCACCGGACGGCATAGGCAGGTTCATCGAGAAGGTGGAAGGCACCAGGGCGTTGAAGTTGCCGAACTGGTCGCTGTACACCCGGGTGATCTCGCGCCCGGTCCAGTCGCGGAAGGAAACGGGCACGAAGGACGGCGCATGCTTCTCGCCGAAGGTCGGCGCGTTGGGGTCGAACTCGTTCGCCGTGTCGTCGAGGATCATGCCGACGACGTGGGCCGCCACCGGCACTTCGGTAAACATGAAGAAGTTGGCGGCGCCGTTCGCCTTGTCCCCCAGCACGACATGCTTGCGGTCGCACAAGGGGCGGTTCGTGTTGGCATAGGGGGCTTCGATGCCGGGGAACAGGGACAGGAAATCCGGCACCGGACGCGAGTCGCCCACGCACTCGGCCGCCAGCAGCAGCGGGCTGGGCGTGTACTCGTCGCCGAAGTCGACGTTCTTGTCCTCTTCCTTGACGTGCTCGTAGCCGGGCGGCGTCACCGCCTCGACGATGTAGACGCCGGCGGCGATGTCATTGAAGGCGTAGCCGCCGTCGAACACCCCGGGGCGCAACTGGTTGAAGTTCCTGAGGCCGTCGAAGCAGTCGGCAGGATCGCCGCTGGGGGCGATATAGGCCGGGCCCTGGCAGCCGGTGGGCACGCTGTCGTCCCAGCTGTCGGTAGTGACGACCTGGACGGCGTCGCCCATGTCGAAGCTGTCGTTGCCGTTGCGGTCGACGTCACCGCCTGCGACGTTGGGGAAATCCCCGAACGGCCAGTTGTCGACGTCGGCCAGGGTGTAGCTGGCAGGGTCGCCCGGCGTGCCGAACCCCGAGCAATCCGGACGGTCGATGGTCTTGTCGTTGTTGCAGTCGCGGTACAGGTTCACCTGCACCCGCGGAATGCCGGGTTCCCATTCCTCGGCGACGGCGTAGCGCGGGTCGTGCTCGGCACGGGTCGTCGCGTACTGCACGATGCCGGAGATGCCGCCGTTCTCACCCGGACCGTAGACGGCCTTGCCCCACTCGATCACGCTGGACTGACCGAGGAAGCCCTGGATCGCCTGGGTGAGCACCTGGCCGGTCTCGGTGCGGGCGAGATTGTCAGTGGTGTTGGGATTGATCAACTGGTCGGCCGTGGACGTGCAGCCGAGCACGCCGGCGTCAACGTCGTCCTGGGTGCAGAACTGCGGTTGCGGATTGAGCTTGCCGCCGTAGGACCAGTATTCGCCCGGATCGATCGCACCGCCGGCGTCGACCGCGAAAGTGGCGCCGGTGGCCTTGAAGCGGGTGAAGTCCACTTCGGCAACAAGCCAGTTGAAGAAGGGGAACACCTCATCGAAGGGCACGTAGCCGTCCATGTCGGTGGGGAAGGACTGGTAGATGCTGCCGTCGCGGAAACGCAGGTTGACCACCTGCTCCGGCATGCCCTGCTCGCCGGGGTCGCGGAAGCCGTTCGGTTCGCCGGTCGCCGGATCAATCTCGTCGTAGAACACCACGCTCTCAAGGCGCGAGAACCACAAGAACACCGGCACGTCCTGCAGCGCCAGTTCGGGTCCGGTGTCCGCCGTGATGCTGATGTTGTGGGTGGCCCAGATGACGTCGAGGTAGTCGTCCCAGATCACCAGCTGGTAGTCGCCCACGGGCACGTTGGGGATGGAGAAACTGCTGTCCGCGTTGCAGGGACCCGAGTAGAGGGCGCGGCCGCCGGCGGCCTCGAGCTCGTTGAGGCCGACCCGGCAGTTGGGGATGGCATGCCCGCTGTAGAAGGCGTAGTCGGGCGGACGCGACATATGCAGGTTGGCCACGGTGCCGGTGATGGTGCTGGCGCCTCCTGCGGGGATGTTGTTGAAGTCCTGCACGAAGCCGATGAAGACATGGTGGCCAGGCGGGCCGAACTCCTGGAAGTAGGACGGCTCGTTGGCCTTCACCCAGGCATCGATGGTCTTGGTGCCCTCGATGGTGGAGGTCTGATGCCAGCCGCCGGCGACCGGCGGCACGATCTGGACGCCGTACTTGCCGGGGGCCAGGTTCTTGATTAGCAGGGTGCCGTCGGTCCCGGTCCTGAGCGTGCCGTCCCCCATCGCACTCACGCTGCCGTCGGCGTTGTAGGTGGTGCCGAGCGGATTGCCGAAGGCATCCTGGCTCACCTGGCCGCCGGCGATGCCGTAGCTGCCAGCGGGCTCGAACAGCAGGACGCTGAAACCGGGCAGGCCTTGCTCCTGCGGCAGGTCGGGGGCGTTGTTGAGGGGCTGGTTGTCCTCGAACGCAAATACCGAGATCTGCGCGGTGGGGATGGGCTGGCTGTTCACCGTCACCGTGACCGCGGTCTGCCCCGGCCTCACCTGGGCGCCGCCCATCTGGTAGCCGCTATTGGGCAGCACCGAGACGTAGTAGCGCTTGGTGGGATCGAGCTCGATCACAGGACTGCTAGAATCGCCCTTGCCCGCCAGGGGCATGTAGCTGGTGTGGAGGCTGACCGACAGGTCGAGGCTTGGCGTGGCCTGGCGGGTGAAGTCGACGTCCTTGGTGGCATCCTCCTCCACCAGCCAGCGGAAGCCGACGTCGATGGGCTGGCCATTCGGCCCGACCACGTTGATGGTCAGCGCCCGGGCATCGAGTGCCTGCATCAGGCCTGTCAGCAGCAGCAGCGACAGAAACAGGCGCCACAGATGCGCACCGCTGGATTGTCTAAAGGTTTCGGTTTTCATCGCACCCTCTCCCACTCGTATCAACACACACCGGATCCAGGCCGGCTTGCGCCCGGATGCGTCCTTAAGGGTGAGATTAGTTTGGGTGCGACAGAATGACACCGGGGCAAAACCCGCACTCCGTTACGGTCAGGCCTGCATTTGAATGGGGGGGGTTCACTGTAGAAAATCCGGGACCGCGGATCGGTGCCGCGGGTTGGCCAGGGCCCGGCTCCCCGGCTCAATGATGGACCTGGCCCGGCTGCAGTGCATTGACGATGGCGACCAGCTCGGTATGCCCCAACGGATCGATGGGAACGAAATAATCCACGCCGCAGTCCATCGCCCGCGCCCGCAATGCATGCATCTCGTCGTACGTCATGCCGATGAGCCTCGCCTGCGCGCTCGCTTCCCTGATGTCGCGAACCAGCTCTGCGAGCCGCGGGCCCGGCAGCGCCAGGTCGAGCAGCACCAGGTCGGGCCTGAGCGCGGCGGCCCGGTCGAGGCCGTCCGTCACGTTCGCCGCCTCTGCCACGATCATGGCTGGCCAGCGGATCGACAGCAGCGTGGCGAGTTGCCTGCGGCACAGCGCATCGCTTGCGATGATGAGGGTTCTGTAGCGCGCCTGCAGCAGGGTGTCGACCACGGAAACGATCTCCTCTCCAGTCGAATCGCCCTTCACCATGAAACGGTCCGCACCATTGCGGAGCGCGGCATCGCGGTATTCTGGAAAGTCGTAATTGGTGATGACGCAGATGACCGAGTCGGAAAAAACCGCCTTGATGGCCCGGGTGAGATCGAGGCCGTTGCCCTGCGGCAGCCGGATATCCATGAAGATCAGGTCGTAATGCCGGGCAAGCGCCTGATGCAGCGCATCCATGCCGTCCGCGGTCTCGGTGATCCGCATGAAGGGGAACCGTCCCGTCAGCACCTGATGGAGCGTCTCGCGATAGGCCGCGTTGTCTTCGGCGATAAGGACATTGATCATCGGACAGGCCCGATCGTCACCCATTGAAACCTCATGCTAGGCATCGGGCCTTTCCGCACCTATACGGATTTCCCCGCATTCAACGGCTGGCTGCGCTGTAATCCGGCCTGCCGGAGCGGCACATAGCGGAGTGTTTCGCGATAGGGGGATGCGCCTGCAGTGAAGGCGTAGATATCCGTCCACCCCGGCCGCCACAGGCAGCGTCCGGGAGGGGCCGAATTGCATCTTCGGCACACCGAACATCTTCGACACACCGAACCAAGGCAATACGCCGAATCCTGCGTATGCCTGCCTATCTCCCGATACGTCCCTCACGCCATTACAGCTTGTTGCTGTGGCACTTGGTGCAGGTGACCTGCTCGCCCTTGGCGAAGCTCCGGGTACCCACCGTGCGCGCGACCGGCACTCTGGACAACGGCGTACCCTGTCCGGTCATGCCGTGGCAGGCGCGGCAGGTGTTTTTTTGCGCCGTTGTCTTGGCGATTTCCTTGTGCTGGCTGATCCAGGTGCTGTTGCCGACCGGGTGCATTCCATGCGGGCCATTCAAATTCGTCCCGGTGAAGGCCGTGTGGCAGGTGTTGCACTCCATGATGGCGCCCGGATGGCCCTGCAGCTGGGTTGCCGCCAGGTTGTCGTTGGCGTTCGGGTTCTCCGGGCTGGAAGACCACTCGGCGTGGGTCGAGCCGTGGCAGGACTGGCAGGACATCCCGCCGTGGCCGGTGCTTACCCGGTACAGCTTGGGATTGCCCGCCGCCGCGGCGTTTTCCGCTGTCGTGACCACGTTCTCGGCGAACCGCTTGTTGGCCGGCACGATCGGCGCGGCCTTGGGATCGCCGATGCGCCACGCCTGCAGCAGGCGGATGTTGTCCGACGCCTTGTAGACCCCCGTCGAAGGAATGTTGGAGAAGGCATCGCCGGTATGGCAGGAACCGCAGCCGGGCTGGTTGGCCCAGGGTACGCGCGGGGTGCTGGGGTTGGTGTAGTAGTCCGGCGCCAGGATGAAGCCGCCGCCCGGCTGAAGGCGCGAGAAGTCGTCGCCGACCTGGGCCATGTCGCCGTGGCAATCCTGGCAGACCGAACCGCCCTGCGCCATCGCGCCGCGCAGGCACTGGGTGCGCTTGCCCGGATGGCACTGGTAGCAGGTCTGTTCCAGCGTCTGCCGGGCGGTGGCGGCACCGCGGCCGACCGGCGGCGGCATCTCCGGGAATAACCGCTGGCCATCGGTGCCGGTCACGTTGGCATGTGACGCGTGCATGACCGCGGACATGCTCTTGCGGTTGCTCTGGCTGCGGCCATTGGCATCGTTGGGGCCGACATGGGCCAGATCGAGCGCCGGGGTGTAGTGACAGGTCTGGCAGACCACGGGCTTGAACGCGGTGGCGCCGGGCGACGGAAAATCCTGCGTCGTGCCGGAGATCAGCGCGGTCCCATGTTTGGCGTCATGCAGCTTGAGCAGGTTCTTGTCGGCCGCCCACTCGACACTGACCGGTTGCGGGATGGAGCCGAACTGCGGGTCGTCGATCGAGACCGCGACCGCGCTGCCCAGGCGGGTCACGCCGGAGCCGTTGCCGCCGTCCGCCGGGGCGGCGTGGCAGGCTTGGCAGTCCGCCTCGCCCGAGACCGGAACCACGGCATCGACCGAAGCCAGCACCGTTCCGGCGGCGACGCCCAGGGTGTTGCCGGGCGCGGCCGTGGCCTGGACCCGCATCAGCGGATAGGCGTTCTCGCGGCCGAAGTCGTCGAAGACGGTGATCGGAATGCCGGCCGCCTCGAACCAGCCGACCGGGGCGACGTAGCCGAACGGGAACAAGGTGAAGAACGGCTGGGTGCCGATGAACTGGGTGAAGGTCCGTGGCATGTTGATACCGTACGGGAAGCCGCGTCCAGGCATTTCCTGCTGGTCGGCATGGAGCTGCCCGTCGCCCAGGTAGAGACGTTCCAGGTCCGGAACCGGCAGTCCCAGATCGAGGATATTGGCCGTTGGCGGGTAGAACTGCGGCAGGACGCCCTCCGGATAGAACGGGTCGTAGGCGATGCGGGCGACATCCCAGAAGCTGGTCTTGAAAGCGCCGTTGAATTCCGGGTCGAGGATCGAACCCGGAAGGCTCAGCACCGGATCGTTGGGGTTGGCGGACGCGGAGTAGCGCACGATCACCTGGCTCTCCCCCAGCTTGACCGGCCGGCTGGCGCCAGTGCTGCCGCGTTGCACGACCTGCGCGTGGAGGACGTTGAACGGCGGAAGGATACTGGTGATGCGGGTATCCAGGTCGCCGCAGTGCATGCCCAGGTCGTTGACCGCCAGGACACGGAAGCCAGTCGCGGTAGTCGGGGTCTGTTGCGGTACCGCCGTACCCGGAAACAGGGCCCGGTTCTGGCTGGTGGAGTTGATCGAGACATTCGGTCGCGCGCCGGCCTGGTCATTGTCGAGGAGGGTGGCCACCCCTTGCGCGTCTTCGATGGTGGCGTGGGTGGCGCCGCTCAGGTTGACGGTGAAGGTCTCGGTATTTTCCACCGCCGTGTCGTCAACGGTGGCGACCGCGAAGGTCTGGGTGATGGTGCCGGGTGCGAAGGTCAGGGTCACGTTGGTCCGCGCGGTGTAGTCATCGGGCACGGCGGCAGTGCCGTTGGCGGTGCTGGCGACCACGGTCACCGTCATCAGGCTGGCCCCGGACAGGCTGACCGTGAAGTTGGCGCTGGCGCCCTCCGTGATCTGCACATCGCCGATTGACAGCGTCAACGGCGTGTCGTTGTCGAGGATATGGGCCTCGCCCAGGGCATTCCCGAGGACGGCGTTGACCGGATTGCTCAGGGTGACCTTGAAGGTCTCGTCGAATTCGAGCAGGGCGTCGTCGATGGTGGCGACGGCGAAGGTCTGCGTCGTAACGCCGGGCGCGAAGGTCAGGGTCACGTTGGTGCGCGCGGTGTAATCGGCCGGAGTCGTGGCGGTATCGTTGACCGTGCTGGCGACAACCGTCACCGTTTGCGTTCTGGCGGCCGACAGGCTGACCGTGAAGTTGGCGGTGCCGCCTTCGATGACCCTCAGTTCCTGGTTGATCGATACCGTCGGCGGAGCCGCGGCGTCGTCGTCCAGGATGGTCCCGACCCCCTGTGCGTCGGCCAGGGTGGCGCGGGCGGCGGCGCTCAGGATGACGGTGAAGGTCTCGGTCGCTTCCGCCACGGTGTCGTTGACGGTGGTCACCGCGAAGGTCCGGGTCGTGGTTCCGGCCGGGAAGGTCAGCGTGACGCTGCTGCGCGCGGTGTAGTCCCCGGGAGCGACGGCGGTGCCGTCGGCGGTGTTCGCGACCACGGTGACCGTCTGCGTACTGGCGGCCGACAGGCTGACCGTGAAGCGGGCGGCACCGCCTTCGGTGACAGTGACGTTGTCGATCGACAGGCTGGGCAGGCCGGTCGCCGGGCCGCAATTGGCGGGACGGTTGCTCACATCGAGTTCGGCGATGCTGCCATCCGACTGCTCGGCGCGGACACGGCAGGGCGGCGGCGAGGGCTTCTTGATGGTCCTTTTCCAGCGTTCCTTGCCATCGACCCTGGCACTGCCGATCACGGCGCCGGATCCCGCATTCTTGATGATTACCGTACTGCCGTTGTTACCGGCGCCCTCGACGCGCAGTTCCCCGCCGCCCTTGCTGCTCCATTCCGCTTTCGTGATGGAAAAGCTTGCAGCCTGAAGCACGGTGAAACCCAGGCCGCAGAATATGCTGATGAATGCCACGGCGTACCGCAGACTGTATTTTTGTGGATACACGATGCTCCTCCCCATGGCATACCGGATCGACTCGATCATCGATCGCCGGGCAGGCCGATCGTGACCCATTGATCCTGGATTGTTAGGCATCGAGCCTGCTCGCAGCCATACCGATTAACCCGCATTCGTCGGATGGATGCACCGTAATTCGGCCTGCTGGGTGGACTCGCGGCGGCTAAGAGCCAGAAGATTCCCGGTAGCGCCGGTAATAATCGAGCACCCGCGGCACATAGCGAAGGGTTTCGCGATAGGGGGGGATGCGCTTGCCGTATTTCATCACGGCGTTTTCGCCGGCATTGAAGGCTGCGAGCGCCAGACTTACGTCGCTGTCGAACATCGCCAGCAGATCCCGCAGGTAGCGCGCGCCGCCGCCCAGGTTTTGCGCCGGATCGAACGCATCGGCCACCCCGTAGCGCCTGGCGGTTGCGGGCATCAGCTGCATCAGGCCGGCCGCGCCCTTGTTCGAGACCGCCTTCGGGTTGTAGCTCGATTCGACCGAAATCACGGCATGGAGCAGCGCGCTTTCGAGGCCGTAGGTCTGGGAAATCTCCTCGACCATCCGCTCGTAGCGGGCTTTTCCGGCAAGGCCCGGGCCGGGTTTGCCGGGCTTGGCCACCGACACCACGCCGGCCGCAGGCTGCGGCGCGGCAATCAGGACGGCATAACGCGCGTCGGCCGGCACATTGCTGAGGGATACCGTGCCGTCGGCATCCGTGAAGGCGTAGATATCCGCCCACCCCGGCCGCCCCAGGCAGAGTCCGAACAACAGCGCAATCAAGGCAGTCCCCTGCACGCTCATGGGAAACCCCCGCCGGAAAGGATAGCTTCGTGCCCCCAAGCCTATGAGGCGCGGCAAGCCGAAGCAATACAGTGAACCCTGTAAATGGCGTTGCGGGGATTGCCATGTGCCCCGCTCAGGGAATATCGTGTTTTCCCGGATGACACGCGATTCCGCGAAGGGAATTCCCATGTTCAAGCTGCTGCGTTTTTATTCGGTCGCAAGCCTTGTGGCCGTCCTCGCCACCGCGCTGCTGATCGCCATGTTTTACAGGCAGGTCGCCATCCAGGGAATCATGCAGCTGGCCGAGCGCAGCAACCTGGCCCTGGCGCGGACCGCCCTCAATTCGGTGAGGCCTGCTCTGACCGATTATCTCAACGCGGTCACGCAGCCCGGTCTGGTCAACGTCAGCTATCGCCCGCCGCCCCCTGAACTGGCCGCGGCCATCCATTCGCTGATGCACGAAAGCTCGGTTGTCAGGATCAAGATCTACAACCGGAATGGCGTGGTCGCCTTCTCGACCAAGACCGCGCAGATCGGCGCCGACCAGCGCAACAACCCGGGCTTCATCTCGGCGATCAACGGCCGCGTCGCCGACACCCTGATTTACCGCGACAGTTTCAACAGCTACGACAAGGCCACCGAGGAAGACAACCTGATGCAGACCTACATCCCGATCCGCGCCAGCGCAACCGAGCCGGTTCTGGGAGTGTTCGAAATCTACACCGATGTGAACGACCTGGTGCGCCAGAACGAGCGGACCGGGTTCATCATCGTGGCGGGCGCCCTGCTCATCCTGACGGCGCTCTACGCCGCCCTGCTGCTCGTCGTGCGGCGCGCGCGCAACATCATCGATTCGCAGAACCAGACCATCCGCGAGCGGACGGAAACGCTTGAAATCCTGTCCGCCCGCATGCTGAAAAACGAAGAATCGAACAAAAAGAAGATCGCCATCGAATTGCACGAAGGCCTTGCGCAGACCCTCAGTGCCGTCAAGCTGAACCTGGAAAACAGCCGGCAAAGAATGAACGGCGACGATACCGTCGGCAAATCGATGACGTCGCTCATCCCGGTGCTGCAAAGCGCGATCGAGGATGTCCGCACCATCGCGACCGAACTGCGGCCGTCCAGCATCGACGACCTCGGGCTGTTGCCGACGATCAACAGCGTGTGCCGGAGTTTCCAGCAGCAGCACCCGGGAATCCGGACCCTGCAGGATATTTCCCTGCAGGAGAAGGACATCCCCGCGCCGCTGAAAGTCATCCTCTACCGCATCATCGTGCTCGCGCTCGATGACATCGCCCTCCACACCGATTCCGACCGCATCCGGATCGCCCTGCGGCGGGACCGGGGCGCCCTCGCCCTGCTGATCGACGACACGCCGTCGGAATCCCCCGACCTGGCGGCAACCACGCTGATCGAAATCGACCCGGATCCGGAATCGCGCTTTGCCAAGATGCTCGAATTGACGACCCTGTCGGGAGGGCGTTTTACGGCGGCGCGTCCCGCTGCCGGCAGAATCGTGCTGCGTGCGGCATGGAACGGCTAGCCCGGCGCGCAAGTTGACCGTGCCGCGTCTGGCAGGCTGCCAGCCCCTGACGTGCCTTGACAGGACCGGCCGCCCCCGCCCAGACTTGCGTATGCGCTCGCTCCGGATACTCTTCGCTTTGCTGATCTCGCTCGCCCTCCCGGCGCAGGCGCTGGCGGGCGTGATGGCGGCCGCCAGCTGCCCGATGGCGGAGGCGGCGGCCAGCATCGAAACCGCGGCGGCGCACGACTGCTGCCACGATGAGGACAGCCAGGACACGCCCTGCGCATCCGACCTGTCCTGCCAATGCGGCCATCCCGCGATCGGCAGCCGCGCCTTCATCCCGCCCCTGCCGGCTGTCTTCCAGGCCCACGCCACGCCCCCCATGTGGGCGCAGTCCGTCTTTCCGGTCCCGCTCTGGCGACCGCCCACCCCGCAAAGCCCTCTCAGTTGAGTCCCGCGCCATCCGGCGCGGAAAATGGCGCACCGCGTCATCCGGAGATGGAGCATGACCATGTTTTTCAAACTGCCTTACTGGCTTGCCGCCCCGTTGTGGGCGGGGTGGATAGCGGGCGCGGGCGCTGCCCCGCTCGGCTTTGACGATGCGCTGACGCGGGCGCTGCATGAAACGCCGGCGCTGTCGGCGAGCGCGAGCAGGATCGCCGCGGCGCGCCAGAGCGCGATTCCGGCGGGCGCCCTGCCCGACCCGCAACTCACGCTGGGGCTCGCCAACGTGCCGATCGAGGGCGCCGACCGCTTCAGCCTCGACAGCGAACCCATGACCATGCGCACGATCGGCGTGATGCAGGCGTTCCCCAACGCCGCCAAGCGCGGCGCGCGCGCCGGCGCGGCGACGGGGCGGGTCGGGCTGGCCGAGGCCGGGATGCGGGTGGTGCGCCAGAGCGTGCTGCGGCAAACCGCGCAGGCGTGGATCCGGCGCCACAGCGCCGAGGCGCAGCTGCGGCGCATCGCCGCGCTCTACGATGAAAACCGCCTGTTCGACGCCGCCGTGCGCGCGCGCCTGGCGGGCGGCGGCGGCATGGCGAGCGACGCCGTGCTGCCGCGCGAGGAAGCCGCGCTGATCGCCGAACGCGAGGACGCGCTCGACGCGCGCCGCACGCAGGCCATCGCCGCGCTGCGGCGCTGGGTCGGCGATGCCGCCGACTGGCCGCTCGCAGGTGCGCCGCCGCAATGGCCGATCGACCCCGGCCACCTCGCGCACCGCCTCGAACAGCACCCCGAACTCGCCTTATACAGCCACGAAGCGCGCGTGCTCGACGCCGAAACCGACCTCGCGCGGGCGGCCACCCGGCCCGACTGGCGCCTGGGCGTGGTGTACCAGCAGCGCGGTTCGCAGTTCGGCAACATGGCCGGCATCGAGCTCGGATTCGATCTGCCGGTGTTCGCGTCCACCCGCCAAAATCCGCTGATTGCCGCGCGGGTGGCCGAGCGCGCCGCGCTCGACGCCGACTACCAGGCGCAATTGCGCGCCCACAACGCCGAGCTCGACGCCGATCTGGCCGAGTACCGGCGGCTCGACCGGGCGCTCGCCCGCCAGAACGAGGTGCTGGTGCCGCTGGCGCAGGAAAAGGTGGCGCTGACGCTGGCCGCCTGGCGCGGCGGACAGGGCAGCCTGGCCGAACTGATCGGCGCCCGGCGCGCGCGCATCGACGCCGAACTCAAGGCGATCGAACTTGCCGGGGCGCGCGACGAAATGGCCGCCCGCCTCCACTTCACCTACGCCCAACCCGACGAATCCGGAGTCCAGCCATGAACCCCCCTTCCTTCAAGCCGCTTGTCGGTCGCCTCGCCGCCGCCGTCGTGCTGATCGCGCTGGGCGCGGCAGGCACCATGCTGTGGTCGCAGACCCGACAGCCGCCTGCCGCCGCGCAGGACGCCCCCGCAGCGCCCGCCGACCAACGCCGCGTGCTCTACTGGTACGACCCGATGGTGCCGTCGCAGCACTTCGACAAGCCCGGCAAGTCGCCCTTCATGGACATGGATCTGGTGCCCAAATACGCCGACGAGGGCGGCGATGCCGCCAGCGTGAGCATAGACCCCAGCGTCGCGCAGAATCTGGGGATGCGACTCGCGCCAGTCACCCGCACCGATATTTCGGAGACGCTGCACGCCACCGGCGTGGTGCGTTACAACGAACGCGACATCGCCATCGTGCAGGTGCGCAGCGGCGGCTACGTCGAACGGGTGGCGCGTCTGGCGCCGGGCGACGTGGTCAAAGCCGGCGCCCTCATCGCCGAGCTGCTGGTGCCGCAGTGGGCGGCGGCGCAACAGGAATACCTGGCCTTGAAGGCCATCGGCGACGCCGAACTGACCGCCGCCGCCGAGGCGCGGATGCGGCTCGCCGGCATGCCGGAGCGGCTGATCCGCGAGGTCAAGGCAAGCGGCCGGGTGCAGGACCGCAGCGCGATCACCGCGCCCATCGGCGGCGAGCTGCAGTCGCTCGACGTGCGGCCCGGCATGACGCTGTCCGTCGGGCAGACGCTGGCGCGCATCAACGGCATCGCCAGCGTGTGGCTCGATGTGGCGGTGCCGCAGGCGCAGGCGGGCCTGGTGCGCAGCGGGCATACCGCCGAGGCGCGCTTCGCCGCGTTTCCCGGCGAGACCGTCCGCGGACGGGTCATCACCATCCTGCCGGGCGTCGACCCGGCGGCGCGCGCGCTCACTGTGCGCATCGAGCTGCCCAACCGCGACGGCCGCATTCGCCCCGGCCTCAGCGCCGAGGTGCGGATCGCGGGTGCGACCGCGTCCGCGCTCACCGTGCCGAGCGAGGCGGTGATCCGCGGCAGCCGCCGCGCGCTGGTGATCGTGGCGGAGGACCAGGGGCGCTACCGCCCGGTCGAGGTCACGCTCGGGCGCCAGGCGAACGAGCGCACCGAAGTGCTGACGGGGCTTGCCGAAGGCCAGCAGGTAGTCGCCAGCGGACAGTTCCTGATCGATTCCGAGGCCAGCCTGCAGGGCGTGCTCGACCGCCTCGCATCCGCACCGGGCAGCGGCGCGCCCGCTGCGCCGCTGCATGAAGCCGACGCGGTCATCGAGGACATCGACGGCGAGGAGGCGACGCTCACGCACGGTCCGTTCGAATCGCTGTCGATGCCGGGCATGACCATGGTGTTTCCGCTGGCGCGACCCGAACTCGCGCACGGGCTGAAAGCCGGCGACCGGGTGCGCGTCGGCATGCGCCAGACGGACGACGGCCTGCTGGTCGAGAAGCTCGACAAGCGCGGGAGCGCGAAATGATCGCAAACCTCATCCGCTGGTCGGTAGGCAACCGTTTCCTGGTGCTGCTGGCGACGCTGTTCGTCGTGGCCTGGGGCGTGTGGTCGGTGAAGACGACGCCGATCGATGCGCTGCCCGACCTGTCCGACGTGCAGGTCATCATCCGTACGCCCTACGCCGGGCAGGCGCCGCAGATCGTCGAGAACCAGGTCACCTATCCGCTCGCCACCACCATGCTGTCGGTGCCGGGCGCGAAGACGGTGCGCGGCTACTCGTTTTTCGGCGACAGCTTCGTGTACGTGATTTTCGAGGACGGCACCGACCTGTACTGGGCGCGCTCGCGCGTGCTGGAATATCTCAGCCAGGTGCAGGGGCGGCTGCCCGCCAGTGCCAAGCCCGCCCTCGGCCCGGACGCGACCGGCGTCGGCTGGATCTACCAGTACGCGCTGGTGGATCGAACCGGCCGTCACGACCTGGCGCAGCTGCGGTCGATCCAGGACTGGTTCCTCAAATACGAGTTGAAAACCCTGCCGAACGTGGCCGAGGTCGCGTCCATCGGCGGCATGGTCAGGCAGTACCAGGTGGTGCTCGACCCGGTGAAGCTTGCCGCCTACGGCATCCCGCACCAGACGGCCATCGCCGCCATTCGCGACGCCAACCAGGAAAGCGGCGGCGCGCTGCTGGAACTCGCCGAAACCGAATACATGGTGCGCGCCAGCGGCTATCTCGAAAGCCTGGCCGACTTCCGCGCCATCCCGCTCAGGCTCGCGGGCGCCACGCCGGTGACGCTGGGCGACGTGGCGACGATCCGCACCGGTCCCGAAATGCGGCGCGGCATCGGCGAGCTCGACGGCGAAGGCGAAGCCGTCGGCGGCGTGGTGGTCCTGCGTTCGGACCAGAACGCGCGCGAGACCATCGCGGCGGTCAAGGCGCGGCTCGAAACGCTCACGGCCAGCCTGCCGCCGGGCGTCGAGATCGTCACCACCTACGACCGCAGCGCGCTGATCGACCGCGCCATCGACAACCTCAGCCACAAGCTCATCGAGGAGTTCATCGTGGTGGCGCTGGTGTGCGCGCTGTTCCTGTGGCATCTGCGCTCCTCGCTGGTGGCGATCGTCTCGCTGCCGCTGGGCGTGCTGATCGCCTTCGTCGTCATGCGCCAGCAGGGCATCAACGCCAACATCATGTCGCTCGGCGGCATCGCGATTGCGGTCGGCGCGATGGTCGACGGCGCCGTGGTGATGATCGAAAACGCGCACAAGCACATCGAGGCCTGGCAGCACAGGCACCCCGGCAAGGCCCTGCAGGGCGAGGCGCACTGGCGGGTGATCGTCGACGCCGCCAGCGAGGTCGGCCCGGCGCTGTTCTTCTCGCTTCTCATCATCACCCTGTCGTTCATTCCGGTGTTCACCCTGGAAGCGCAGGAAGGCCGCCTGTTCGGCCCGCTCGCCTTCACCAAGACCTATGCGATGGCGGCCGCCGCCGCGCTGTCGGTGACGCTGGTGCCGGTGCTGATGGGCTACTGGATCCGCGGCCGCATCCCGGACGAAACCAGGAATCCGCTCAACCGCTGGATGATCCGGGCCTACCGGCCGCTGCTCGACGCGGTGCTCGCGCGCCCCAAAATCACCCTGGTCGCCGCCGCCCTGGTTTTTCTCAGCGCGGCCTGGCCGATCAGCCGCCTCGGCGGTGAATTCCTGCCGCCGCTCGACGAAGGCGACCTGCTCTACATGCCGAGCGCGCTGCCGGGGCTGTCGGCGCAGAAGGCGTCCGAGCTGCTGCAGCAGACCAACCGCCAGATCCGCAGCGTGCCCGAGGTGGCGAGCGCCTACGGCAAGGCCGGACGCGCCGAGACCGCCACCGATCCGGCGCCGCTGGAAATGTTCGAGACCATCATCCAGTTCAAGCCGCGCGAAGAATGGCGGCCGGGGATGACGCCGGAAAAGCTGGTCGAGGAACTCGATCGCGCGGTGCAGGTGCCGGGGCTGGCCAACATCTGGGTGCCGCCCATCCGCAACCGCATCGACATGCTCGCCACCGGCATCAAGAGCCCGATCGGGGTGAAAATCGCCAGCGCCAGCCTGGCCGACATCGACCGCGTCGCGCAGCAGGTCGAGCGCATCGCCCGCACCGTGCCGGGGGTGTCGTCCGCGCTCGCCGAACGGCTCACCGGCGGACGCTACGTCGACATCGACATCGACCGCGCCGCCGCCGCGCGCTACGGCCTCAACGTCGCCGACGTGCAATCGGTGGTGGCGAGCCTGATCGGCGGCGAGAACATCGGCGAGACCGTCGAGGGGCTGGCGCGCTACCCGATCAACGTGCGCTACCCGCGCGAATGGCGCGACACCCCCGAAAAGCTCGCCGCGCTGCCCATCCTCACCCCCGGCGGCAGCCAGATCACCCTCGGCATGGTGGCCGCGGTCAGGCTCAGCGAGGGGCCGCCGATGCTGAAAAGCGAGAATGCGCGGCTGTCGGGCTGGGTGTACGTCGACGTGCGCGGACGCGATCTCGCGTCCACCGTGGCCGACCTGCGGCAGGCCGTGGCCGCCGGCGTCAAGCTCGAACCCGGCATGAGCATCGCCTACTCCGGCCAGTTCGAATTCATGCAGCGCGCCAACGCGCGGCTGAAAGCCGTGGTGCCGGCCACCCTGGCGATCATCTTCGTGCTGCTCTACCTCACCTTCCGCCGCTTCGACGAGGCCCTGCTCATCATGGCCACCCTGCCGTTCGCGCTGACCGGCGGCGTGTGGTTCCTCTACGCGATGGGCTACAACCTGTCGATCGCGACCGGCGTCGGCTTCATCGCGCTGGCCGGCGTCGCCGCCGAATTCGGCGTCATCATGCTGCTGTATCTGAAGAACGCCTGGACCGCGCAACAGGCCGCCGGACAGGCCGGCGAAGCGGGCCTGCAGAACGCGATCCGCGAAGGCGCGGTGCAGCGCGTGCGGCCGAAAGCCATGACCGTGGCGGTGATCGTCGCCGGCCTGCTGCCGATCATGATCGGCAGCGGCACCGGCAGCGAAGTGATGGGCCGCATCGCCGCCCCCATGATCGGCGGCATGGTGAGCGCGCCGCTGCTGTCGCGGTTCGTCGTCCCGGCGGCCTACTGGCTGATGCGCCGCCGCGCCGCGCGGGAGGCCGCCGGCCACGCCGAATGACGCCACGGCTTTCCAAAATCCAGCGGCCAAAAACAGAAAAGCCCCGAATCATCGGGGCTTTTTGTTTGCATGATGCAGTGTTCGGGCTGGTGGGCAGTACAGGGCTTGAACCTGTGACCCCCGCCGTGTGAAGGCGTGTGAATGGTCTGGATGAGCCGTAAAACCGCGCCGCTGCGTGGGCTGGCCGCCATGAATTGGTCCGCATCGGCAGTGTTTTACACCGAGATTACACAGGCCGATGTGCGCGGCGTTTCGCGGGTAAACCCGCTCCAACAAAAAAACATGGGGTAGCCCATGCTCTATCCGGGGCGAATTAAAACGCGCCACGGGCTTTTAGCGGGGGCGGTTTTAGCGGGGACGGCTGGCTTTTTCGGTGAAGTGCTTTCGCTCGCGGTGTTCGCCTTGTTTGCCCTTGTTGAAGCTGGACGTGGGGCGGTGGTAGCCCATTACGCGGGTCCAGACTTCGCAGCGGGTGCGCTCTTCCAGTTTCAGGTCGGAGGCGGTCATGGTGCGTCCTTTCGATAGATGATGCGTTCCCAGCGGTCTTTGCACTTCGGATGTCCGCAGCGCTTGATTTCAACCGGGAGCCATTGCAGGTTTGAAACGGCATCGCACCCGCCTACGGCGAGCGGAATGACATGATCGATATTCCAGCCTTGGCACGCGCCGCGCTTCAGCCGGGTGCTCGGGCAGGGGTGATAGTCACGGAATGCGCGCAGCACGTCCGCGCGCCGCGTGATGCTGCCGTCGGCGTCTCGATGCGGCGTGACGCTGCAATAGCGGGTTTCGTCGAGCGGTCCGGCGTGGGCGAATCCGACAAAAATAACGGCCAGGATGAGCGCACGTATCACACCCACGCGGCCGGGATCTGGTGCATCTGCCAACTCGCGTAGCCGTCGCGCCCGCTCTCGATCTCGATGCGGATATTCGCCGGCTTGATGCCGCCGTTGTCGGTCGTGGCCTGGGCGACTGTATACGCCGCGCTGGTGAAGTCGCCGCCGAACCAAGTGCGGAGCAGGGTGCCGCCGGTCTGCGCGTTGTAGACGCGCAGGACGTAGGTGGTGCCGGGCTCGGGACCGATGTGGGTTTCGCTCTGCTCGACGAGGTAGGCGGTTTGCAGGGTGCGGTCACGGTGGGCCCAGGTGATGGCCAGGTCGCCGGTTACGCTGGACGGATACGAAACGCCGTTGACCAGCACGTTTCCTGGCGGATAGGGGCGGTTGAACCTGCCGGCCATCACCACGCTGTCCGCCGGCGCGCTGGCCAGTAGCAGGGTGCCGAGACCGGTGCGCGGCAGCATTTTGGCATCAACGGTCTGGCCGCTGCTCCATTCGGTCGGGTCGAGCGCTTTGCTGCCGTCTGCGAAATGGATGACGAGATCGGCGGCGTGCGGTGCGGGCACGGTATCCAGCACGCCGCGGCTGACGGTAAGCGCCGACTCCGTGACGCTGACCACCTTGACCAGCTCGCCATCGAGGTGCGCCCAGGTGCCCGCGTCGACAAACGCCAGATCCACCCCGCTGCGGATGGCGAACACGGTATCGGTGCGGCCCACGGCGGCGTCGAGGATGGCGGTCGGGCAGAAATCGCCGGCGGCGCGGTCGACGTAATCGCCGACGCCCGTGCGCGTGTACAGGCGGAAATCGTAGGCATAGGGGCTGGGCTTGACGCACGCGGCCAGCAGCACCCCGGAGGCCGGGTCCACGTCGGCGATGAGCGAGGCCTGATCGTTGAATATCTCGCGGGCGACCACCCAGTACGGCGCTTCCATCGCCAGACGCTGCGGCGACACCGACGGCGCGCCGACCGGGTTGACCCATTCGCTGTCGGCCGGCACGCCGATCACGGTGCTGGCCGCCCGAAAAACATCCTGCACGGCGACGACGACGACCTTGCCGCTGGTGAGGGTGCCGTAGTCGACCTCGGCGACGCGCATCACCATGTCGATGATGCCGAGCGGCGGCCACTGCAGGCGAAATACCCCGCCCACGTTGAGCGCGGCGGCGGTACGGTTGCAGGTGATCTCGGCGCGCGCCAGCGGCGTGGACAGCGTGCGCAATTCGCGCAGCGCGACCTTGCTGGCGGTTGCCGCGTCGGGGATACCCTGGTAATCGCGCACCACCGGGACGACGCCGCCGCCCTGCATTTCCATGATGGCGATTTCCTGCACCGTCACGCTGGCCGGCTCGCCGGTGGCCTGGTCCTCGAACTTGATCTGGATCTCGCTCGTCAGTTCGCCAGGCATCGGCTGGCTGAATCGGTCCACGCGCAGGATATTCGACTGGTCGAGGATCGGCAGGTCATCCAGAATGTAATCGTCTCGCGCCAGCATCAGCGTGAGCTGGCCGCTGGCCGGGTCCGGATACAGGCTGCCGTCGATGTGCTCCAGGATGTAGCCGATGAAATCCTCGGTGGGCTGCTCGTCCTCCCAAAAGAAACTCAGCCCCAGACCCTCGGCATGGAGCGTTGCCGCTGCCGCCGAAAATGACGCCAAATCGATGTCGGACGGATCGGCGCGGATGCTGAATTCCGGCAGCGTCAGCAGATCATAGATGATATCCGCCGGGTTCATGTTCTCGCCGATGGGCGTGCCGTTGATGCGGCTGGCGTAGACACTCCACGGCTTGATGTAGGGCGACATGGAACTCACCATCGGCTGGCGCAGCACCAGCCCCAGCAGGCCGCGAAACGCCGGCACCGGCGATCCCGTCAGCACGGCCGACAGATAGCTGTTGATGCCCTGCGTCGGCCCGCCGAACTCGATATCGACGTCACCGACGATGCCGCCCTCCTTTTCCTCGCCGCCGAACAGCTCCGGCTCGGCGATGCTGATCATGGTGTTTCCGGTGACGTTTCCGGTCCAGGCGTCCTTTTCTCCGACCCGGATCTTCTTGACCGCCGTGACGGGCCTGGAACCGGGCGACAGGCAGAACACCTGGTGCATCCCGATGTAATAGCTGTAACCGATGGTGACTTCGCTGTCCTTACCCATTATCTTTATCCATTACGTGGTGCACCAGTCGCGCTGCCATCGCGTCGCCCGTCGCCAGCAGGACATCGGCCTCAATGCCGTCGCGCACGAACACGGCCCAGTCCAGCCCCATGCGGTCAAACCAGCGGCGTGCACCGCGGGCGCAGTAGCCGAGTTCATCCAGGTGGCTGCGGGTGATGATCAAATTGCGCGAGGTCGCCACATCCAGGCCGCTCATCGCTTGATCGCCGTCGTTTTCACGTCGCCCCACCAGTACACATGCGGGGCCTTCAGCCAGCGCGTGCCGAACAGCACGCCCAGCTTGCGGCCTTCCTCCACGGTCGGAATGTCCACCTTGCCGGGCTGCGGCCCGGCGGGCGGCTTCGGCCGCAGCAGATAGCTGACGAAGCTCGTGATGACGAATAAAATGATTTGAACCCACATATCAGAATGCGCTGTCGCCGGAAAATGGATTTTTGATGGGCCACCACGGCGCGCCTCCGTAGTTGAGCGAATTGCCGAACTTGGCATCGCAGGTGGCGATGGTGTGGTCGCAACCCGGGTACACCACGAAATCGGCGGTTTGCGCGAGCCCCGGGACCCCGGACGACAGCGTGAGCGTATCGCCGACATGGCCGACGATGAAACGCAGCACGCCGGCCAGCACGATCTTGCCGCCCAGCCACCAGCCGTCCGGCTGGGTCGCGAACACGGTCGATGTGACCGTGGACCCGACATGGCTCGCCAGCGCGCCTTCGGCGGAATACGCCGTATCGAGCACATTGCAGCCCGTCTTGTACAGCGTGTGCGGACACTGGCGCTGGGCCGGGCGGCGCAGCCCGATGCGGCGCAGCGAGGTGCCGAGCGGGCTGCAGCTGATCACCGCCTCGCCGCCCTCGAAGCGCACCCCGTCCAGCCGGCCCTTCCACCACTGCTGCACCTCGGCGTCGCTGCGGTGCTTGCGGTACACCGTCAGCATCACCACATCCAGCAGGGGGCTGGCCACCGTGTCGGAAACGATCGGCGTGTCGCGCGGCGTGTGGATTTCCAGCCCGGATTTCGCCAGTTCCTGCGTCTGGCGAAACGCCCCGCGCTTCAGCGGATACGGCTCGTAGGTCTCGGTCTGGTGGATCAGCGAAACATCGGCGCTGGTGTACAGCCACTTGCGCAGCCCGGAGGAAAAACGATACAGCTCAACCGGCTGGCCGTCGTGCGGGCTGTACTCTACGGCGGCATAGGTCATTGCGGCAGGCTCCTCATCATGGTGCTCGCCTCGGCAACGCCGAGGTGATGCCACTCGATCTCGATGGCGTCGGTTTCCAGCCGGGTCAGTTGCATGAAGTGCACCGACCGGATCTCGTTGGGCTGCAGGCCCACGCCCAGCGGGCTGTCGATCGTCAGCTCCTCCTCGCCTTCCACCAGCGCGGAAGCGCTGACGATGCGCTTGTAAAACATCGCCCCGCTGTGGGCGCGGATGCAAATATGGCGGCGGTCGGTGCGCCCGTCCAGAAAGCGCTGATAGCCGATGTCGCGGATGTGAATCACGGTATGGCTGTCGCCGATGGGCGCGATCACCTCCATGTCATCCCCCTGCGAAAGGCTCCAGAACGGCACCCGCCGCCCGGCGCGCGCCGCCAGCCAGCGGCGAAACGCCACGATCTCGCTGCGGCTCTTGAATAGCCAGTGCCAGCTTTTGAGGATCGTGGCCAGGCCCGACAGGTCATCCACCCACGCCTGCCCGGTTTCGTAATCGATGGTGTCCAGTTGCCGCACGAACTCCACCTCGGTCGGGTCGGCCCAGTTGGTGCGACCGGCGTACACCGAATAACCGTCGTACACGTCGCCCGAATCCAGCGCGGCGACGGCCGGGTTGTCGTCAAAAGCGAATTCGACCGTGCCGGCCAGGTGGTGGCCGGTCTCGCGCCCGAACTTCTGGCGCGCCGGCATCTGCCCGAGGCGGACCGGATACAGCCGCGTCCCGGCTGGCCAGGTGGCCAGCAGCTCCGACGTCAGCAGCAGCACCCCGTCGCCCACCAGGGCAATCTCGACCGCCTCGAATTGATCGTAGGCATTCCAGAACAGCGCCAGCCCGCCGTCGGTGAACTCGAAATCGGCGGTGACGCAGGCAAACGCCGTGCTCCCGGCCGTCGCCGCCACCGTCAGGTGCTGCATATCGGTCCACACCGGCACCGCCCACAGCCGACCCTGGCCGCCGAACATCATCGTTTCCAGCAGATTGCTCTGGTGCTGCGTCAGCGTGGCCACCTCATAGGCCAGCGACCGCCGCGGCGCATCGCGCAGGCCTACCCGCTGCTCGATGCCGCCGTGGGACAGCATCACATCGGTCAGCCAGTTGAGCTTTTCCACCACCGGCTGCGCCCAGTTCGGCGGGTACACGAACACCACCACGCGCCGGCCCACCACCGACACCTGCGGCGACTCGGCCGGGAAGTGAAAGATGTACGCGGCATCGATAATCGGCGGCCCCTGGGTGTCCGCCGTGATGTAGAACGCCTGCTCTTCCAGCGGCGCGAAAGTCGTCGGGGCCACCACGCCGGATTCGGTCAGCCCAAGCGTGTCGGTCTCCTCGATGCTCGCCAGATACTGGCCGGTAACCCAAGCGTTCCATATCGACACCGCGCGGGTCTGCACCGTCAGCAGATTGCCGATCCACAGCGAACTCGGGCTGACGTAGATGCGGTTGTAGAAGTCGTCGTAATAGCTGATCGCGATGTGGCCGCTGCGCGCCAGCGGTGTGGTCGATACCGGCCAATGCGTGGTGAGGATTCCAGCGCCAGGGCTTGGCGGCGCCGCCCAATATGCGATGTCGTTGATCCAGGTGGCGGCGTAGTCGTCCAGGTCGCCCGTGATATACAGGCGGTCGTAGCCGTGGATCGAGAGTTCCGGCAGAAAGCCGTCGATGACCGCCATTTACGGGTTACGGGCCTTCATACCGGATCGCCCAGCCGAAGGTGCCGGTGTGGTTGACTCCGATGCCCCCATCGCGGCTGGCGGAGTCCTTGCGATACCACGGAAACACTTTCCATTTATCCGAACCGAGGGTCAGGATGTCGCCCGGTGACAGGTTGTCGATGCGGATATTGCGCGCATTGGCCAGGTCGGCAATCAGGCTCGCCTTGTACGAAGGGCGCTCCTTGTAGCAGCGCAGCGGCAGCAGCGTCGCCTCACTGTTCCATACACTTGGCTGTAGCGAAATAAGTGGTGAATTATGCCTGATGCCGATTGGGTTGCTGTTCGTCTCCCCGTTATATGTCCATCCATGCGCGTCAAGCCCGTGATTTACCCAGCAACTACGCCCTGCCTCAAAGTTGTGGGTTGTCGACCAAAACAAAGCTGCGGATGATTCGCTCTGCGCATATGAGCCCCCGGCTACTGGCGATATGTACACGGGATCTGTTAATGCAGCCAGGATGAATACTCCAATAGTCGCCCCGCACCAGCCACCCTGCCCAGGCAGACCAAGCACCGTTGATTTGCCGAACGCCATCCATTGGTAGCTGTCCACGTCGTAATTGACGACCAGATACAGCTCCTGCGCGAAGCCGAACACCTCGTAGTTGCACGGGAACGTGATTTCCCTGGTCGGATACCCGCTGCGCTCGAAAATCCTGCCAATGCTCACCACGTTCGGCGCCGGGTTCATCACTAGATTGCTCTCGCATCCCAGACAGACGATGTTGGTCGCCTTCAAGCCGAGTCTGAAAAACACTCCTGCCTTGCTCAGAACTCGTGCGTCAGTGGTAATCGTTGTGCTGGCGACGGTTTGCGATACGCTCACCGCATAGGTGCCGATGCCGCCGGTGCCGGTTCCCATTCCGGTCACCGTTGTGCCGGCTACGATGCCGGTGCCGGTGAGCAGCGTATCGCCCACTTCGATCGATCCGACCGAGATGGCGGTGACCGTCATCGTGGTGCCGGAGATCGATGCCGTGAAGCTGGCATCGGGCGACGCCCATCCGTCCGCACTCGCATGGGTGAGCAGCGCGTCGCGCAGGGCGGCCAGGCTGGCGGCGGTGCCGGCGTAATGAGACATATCGAAATCCTTTAAGCGTCGAGGCGCATCGCGTAATAGTCGGTGTGTCCGGTGCGCGCCACGCTCTGCATCACCACGTAGGTCACGCCGCCGATGGTGAGGGTGTTCTCGACCGCGTTGTCGAAGCCGCTGACGTAATAAACGCCATCGAGCTGGCCATACAGGTTGGCGGCGTTGTCGTGCAGCTCCACCGGCAGCAGCGGGTATTCGTGCGCGCCGGCATCGTCGCCGGTGTAGCGCAGTTGCAGGCTGGTGCTGCTGGTGGACTCCCCCGCGATGAACAGGTTTCCCCACGGATAGCAGTGCATGTCGATCCACCCGGCCGGCGTGCGCAGCTTGCCGCGCGCGTGGTTGCCGCGCAGGTAGAAATCGTGCGTGATCTCGGAAAACCGCGTCGCCGCCGCGCCTGTCAGCATGCCGCCGCACACTACCGGGTAGGGATACTGGCTGGGGCGGCTGTAGGGCAAAAACTTGCCCAAATAAAAATGCTCGTACACCGGCGTGCCGACCTTCAGCGCGCAGACGATGCGTTGGCCGTTCAGGGTCAGCCAGTAGTCGATGCGCTGGTTGTGCGCCGGCACTCCGGACAGCACCGCGCCGGGCTGGGTGTCGAAGGTGTTGCCGGACAAGTAGCCGGTGAACATGCCGACCAGCAGGTTGTAATAGTCCGCGCCGACGTCGTGATAGGTGCGGATGCCCCAGTAAATCTCCTCCAGCCCGGTCAAGCCAGGCGCCTTCATGATCAGCTCGTGGCCGCTTGCTGCGCCGTCCACGGTCGTGTAGCGCAGTGTGGTGTAGCCATGCAGCTCGCAAAACGCCTTGATCGCGGCCAGCAGGTTGTAATGGGCGAGCGAAAACCCCGTGAGGTTGTCGACGAATGAAATCTGGTTGGGCATGGGTCAGGGCTGCTTTAATCAGGCGGATGCCGCGCCGGGATTGCGCTGGATCACGTTGAGGATCGCGCGCTCGCCGCCGCGGGTGTTGAGGTATTCGGCCAGAGCCGAATCGAGATCGAACATGTTGACCACCTTGGTGTTGGATGTGACGTTGGGCGCGGCGCTGCCGGGCAAGCTGACCAGGCCGCCTTCGGCGTAACCCAGGCGCGGCCCGCGCGGGATCATGCTGCCCTTGGCGATGCTGTGCAGGTTGTCCAGCGCGCCCAGCCCCAGCCGGCGCACGCTGTCGGCGCTGAAAACGTACTCGCCGGCATGCACCACGCCGGCTGGCTGGTACTTGGTTCCGGGGCCGGTCCAGCCGCCCTCGGCGAAGCCGAACATGCCTGCGATGGCGGACACCCAGCCGCCGACATTGCCGCCGCCCCCGCCGCCGCCCGAAAACAGCCCCGACAGGCTGCTGGCCAGCCCCGAGAACAGGTTGGATAGCCCGCTGGTGAGGCTGCTAAAGAATGTCTTGATGCCATCGAAAAAGCCGGCAAACATTCCACCAGACTCGCCCTCTACGCCGCCGAGCAGCGATTCGACGCCGCCACCGGCCGCCACGTCCTTGACGTAGAGCGGGTTCGTCGGCGTCTCGCCTTTCTTGCCGCCCAGGCCGAACAGGCCGCCGCCTTCGTCGGTCTTGCTCTCCTTGGTGCCGAATCCGAACATCCCGGCGATATTGAGCACCCCGTCCTTGCCGCCCAGCATCCCCATGAACGATTCGGTCAGGCTGCCCGCGATGGCGTTGCCGAGCGCGTTGCGCAGCATGTCGACCACGCCCTGCAGCGCGCCGCGAATCCCGCCCTCGCCGGTGGCGATGGCGTTCAGCCCGTCGGCGAAGGCCTTCTGCACCCCCTGCTGCACGCTGGCATAAAGCTCATCCTGCTGGCGCTTGGTTTCTTCCGCCGCCGCGCGGTCGTTGGCCGCCTGGCGGATCTGCCGCTGCAATTCCAACAGACGGTTGATGTCGGTGATGCCGTTTTTCTCCGCTTCCAGCAGCAGCAGCGCGGTCTCGCGCTCGTCGTTGGACAGGCTGGAGAGGAAGGCTTCCTGCTCCAGCCCTTCGAGGAATTCGTCCTGCGCCTTGGTCTTCGCGTTCAGCGCGTTGGCGTCGAGGATGTCGAGTTCGGCGCGGGTCGCCACGCCCAGGTTGGCGATTTTCTGCTCCGCCGACTTGATGCGCGCTTCCACCGTGGTCAGCTCGGCCTCGGCCTCGCGGCGGTCCGACGCCTTCGCGCCACTGTCGCCCGCCGCCGCGCGCAGCTTGGCCTGCTGCGCCTGCAAGGCCGCCAGTTCGTTGCGCAGGCCTTCCTCGGCCAGCATCGCCTTGGCGCGGATGAACGTCGCCTCGTCGATCAGCTCGCCCTTGCGCGCCAGTTCCAGCGACTCGCGGCGGGCCGTCAGCGAATCCTCCAGCCCCTGCGCCGCCGCATCCGCCAGCGCCTTGTCCAGCGCCTCCTGCGCCTTCAGCAGCGCGGCGGCCTCCTGCTTGGCGGCGGACAGCGCCCCCTTGTCGACCTTGCCTGGCTTGACCGTCGCGGCGGTCGCCGACTCCGCTGCCGGCGCTGCATTCGCATTGGCGGCCTCATTTGCCTTGTCCAGATACAGCTTCATGCTGCGGGCGTTGACGGCGGACTCGGCCAGGCGGACATCCTCGCGCAGCTTGTCGACCCGATGCGTCGGCGCCCTCACCAGGCCTGTTGTCGCATCCTCCAACTGATTTCGCTTGATCTGGAGCTGTTCCTTCAGCGTGGCAAGCTCAAGGTCTCGATCATCCACCGCCGCGCGCTCGCCCTTGCCCTGCAGCGCGTTCAGTTTCTTCTGGCGGTCGATCACCGCGTCAAGCTCAGAGGTAGCATCCTTGCCGAAGGTGAGCCACGCCGCCGCCGCCGACAGGATCGCCACGGTGATCCCAACCGGCCCGCCCAGCAGCGCCAGCAGGATGCGCGCCTTGGCCGCCACCCCGACCAGTGCCGTGCCGGTACCCAGCAGCGCAGTCGTCGCAGCCCCCCATGCGATCGCCACCCCCTGCACCCCCTTGGCGATCTTGAACCCGGCGTACAGCATGGCCAGCGTCGCCAGCGCATCGCGGTGCTCGATCACCAGCCGGGTCGCGGTGCCGAGTATCGACGCCATGCTGCCGATCACCTGGGCGAAATCGCTGGCGAACTGCTGCAACTCGCCGGTATCGGCCATCTCGCGCAGCTTTTCGGTCAACCCGGTAATCTGGTCGCCCAGCGCATCGAGCAGGCCGGCGTCGGCGATCATGTCGCGGAAGTCGAACAGGGTGTTCGACAGCCGCACCATCTGCGCCTGGAACGAATTGGTCGCGGTCAGCAGGCCCGCTTGCGACAGGCGTTCCAGCTCGGCGGCGAATTTCACCATCGCCTCCGCGCCGTTTACCGCGCCCTTCTTCAGATTGTCGTCCAGCTCCTCCATCGTCATGCCGAGCGCGTTGGCCATGATCCTGAACGCGCCCGGGATGGATTCCCCTAACTGACCCCTGATTTCCTCGGCCTGCAGGTTGCCTTTCGAGATCGCCTGCGTCACCGCGTTGAACGCGCGTTCCACCTGATAGGTCGGCGCGCCCAGCACCCGCATCGCGCTGGAAATTCCGGTGAATATCTTGCGGGTTTTTTCGCCCTCGACCTGGGTGCCCATGGTCGACGAGGCCAGCTTGGAGAAGCCGTCCGCCGCTTCCGGCAGCGACAGCGCCAGGCGGTCGGACTCGGCGCGCACGAAGGCGAGGTCGCTCGCCGCCTGCGCCGTGTCGCCCGCGGCGGCGAACTGGAACTTGGCATCCAGCCGCTGCGACGCGATGCCGGTGTCGACCACCGCGCCGATGCCCTTGATCGCCGCCGTCACCCCCAGCGCCTGCAGCGCCAGCGACTTCAACTGGCCGCCGAAGCCCTGCGCCGCCGACGCGCCGCCGCGCCCGAAGTTGCGGGCGGCGGTGAGCGCATCGTTGAAGGCGGCTTTCGATTTTGCGGCGGCAGCGTTGATCTCGGCCAGCTTGGCAGCGGCATTGCCCTTGAGGTCGAAGCGCGGCAGCGCGTTGATGTAGCCGCGCAGGCGGTCGGCGCTCTGTGCGGCCTGGGCGGCGGACTGCTGCGCGGCGGCGCGTACCCGCGCGTTGGCGGCGGCCGCGCGGGTGGCGGCGGCTTCGTCGGCGGCGCGGCGGCGCTCGATGGCGGCGACGCGCTCGGTCTCGGCGGCCTGCGCCTGCAAGCCGGCCAATACCTGCTTGCCGTATTCGACCCGCGCCTGGCGCTCGGCTTCCAGCAGCGCAACGCGCTTCTGCGCGTTGGCATTGGCCAGCGCTTCCTCGGCGGCGACCACGCCGGTGTCGGCGCTCGCCACCGAACCGCCCAGGCCCGCCACCTTGGCGCGCTGCGCGATGGATTGCTGGGTGAGCCGCGCCAGATCCTTACTGGCCTTGTCGATATCCTTGGAAAACGCCTTCATGCCGCCCGGCGCGGTTTCCGCGCTGCGGCGGAAAAAGTCCATCTGCCGCTTGGCTTCGGCGGCGGCGATGTCGATCTTCTTCAGGTCGGCTTCCGCGCTCTTCAGCGCGGCGATTTCCACCCCCTTGCGGGTCAGCGCATCGGTCAGTTTCCGATACGCCGCATCCGACTCGGCCATGGCCTTTTTCAGGCCGCTGGCGTCGCCTTCGATGGTATAGAGCAGCTTCTGGTCGGCCATGTTGGAGTGCGGCTCAGTCGTTGTCCAGCTTATCCATTACCTTGCGGTAGCTTTTTTCTTCCGCCACGCCAATGCGCGTACTGGCGCAGGCGTCGGCGAAGCGTCGTTTGTCGTCGCGCGCCACGGCTGCCGAAAAGCCGTTGAACTGCGCGAGCGTCATCTGCATCACATCGGCGGTGGCGAATCCTGCCCGGACAAGTTGGGCCACGGCGTCGAACCACCCAGCGCCTTTGTCACCCTTTCGCTGGCCGCCACGAACGCCGGGGCCAGCCTTCGGGCGAAAAAATCCGCGTTTACCTGCATCACCGCGCCGCCCAGTTCGATCAACTCATCCAGCGCCAGCGCGTCGATGTCGGCGCGCGCCAGGCGCGCCCCCACCGCGATGGCGGAGATAGCCGCGTCCGGGTTGTGCAGCAAGGCCGCCGCCACGTCGCCGCCCGCCAGTTGCGAGAAAATCGGCTCGCAGGCGCGCAACATCGCCGGCAGTTCCGCCACCCGCACCGGTGTGACGGGCACCATGCGCCCGCCGACCGTCACGGTCAGCGGCGCATTGGCCAGCGCATCGAGTTCCTTCAGGTCGATCGCTTCGCCCATCGCTTACGCCACCAGCGCGCCGGCCATCCGCATGAACGGGCCCTGCACCAGGTCGTTGGCGTATTCCGGCACGTACAGCATCGAACCCTTGAGGGTGACCGGCGATTCCTCGCTGGAGATCCAGTTGATCGAGCCGTCGAGGCCGAACGAGATGCGCGGGATCACCAGCTTGTACTTCAGGCCGTCGTGGGTGTTGATGCCCTGGTAGAGCAGGCCGCGCTCGACGCTGGCCGCGGTGAACGCGGTGATGTTGCCCTGCGCGGCGTAGGTGTAGGCGGCCTTGAACGGCTGCACGTAGGTGCCGACGTTGATGAAGCTGACCAGCCCGTGGGCGGCGCTGGTGACCACGTAATCGGTGTTTTCGACCAGGGTCAGCGGGGCGCCGGTGCTGTCGGTGATGACCACCGCCGACACGTCGGTGTATTTCAGTGAAACCGTTTCGCCCACCGCCATGGTGGGGAGTTCTTCCGCCGTCACCGTGCTGCCGGCGACCGCCGACAAGGTTCCGCTCAACGCCGCGCCGAGGGTCTTTTTGTCGACGTCGATCATGGTCAGGGTGACTTCGGCGGCCTTCTCGGTCTCGATCTCGGCATAGTCGAGCTTGTTGCCCGAGCAGGTTTCCTTGATCTTCTTGGTGCTGCGGGTGAAGCTGGTCGAAAACTCCGAGTTCGCGCAGCCGATCGCCGTCACGCCGGTGAGGAATCCGCTGGCCGCCTTGCCGTTGATGGGGTCGTAGGTGCCCATGTAGATGGGGCCTTGTCCGGTGAGAATCATGCTTGCTGCTCCTTGTCTTGGGTGGATTCAATGGCCTTGGGCGCGGCTGCGGCCCTGGCCGTGTGGGAAGTGGCAGCCGTCGCCGGCTTGGCCTTGCCGGCGTTGATCAGCGCGGCGGCTTCGGCGTCGGTCAGCGTCAGTTCGCTGCCGGGATCGCAAACGCGGCCGGCGTGCTCGTGCTCTGCGGTCAGTACGATTTTCATTGGTAAATTCCTTCGCTCACGGTGAGGGCGCCGTACACCAGCACCGGAATGACGTTGCCGCCCTTCGGCGTGAGTCCGCGCCCGTGGCCTTCGATGCGGTGGCCCTTGGCGCCGGCCAGCGCGCCGCGGTTGGCGCCCATCAGCGCGCGCATGATGTCCTGCGCAGCGGCTTCGGCAACCACCAGCGGCGTCTGCGATTCGCTGCGCTTCACGTATGCCTGCACCATGTAGCGCACCGCAAACTCCTGCCCGCACGCGGTCTGCGTCCCGGCCGGAACCATCATCACGCCGTCGTCGCCCGGCTTGGCTTCGTACAGCGCCATGCACGGCGCGTCCGACTCGTCCAGATACGCGCCGGCCTCACGCATGCTCGCGCCAAGATTCGTGTTGAACCCGCTGGCCGTGCCGATCAGCGCCAGGCGCGCTTCCAGTTCGGCCATGGCCGTTTGCAGCGCCGTGCTCATCGCAGCCACACCTTCACGCCATGCGCGCCGTAGGGGTCGATGGCGTCCACATGGAATTCGGACGGGCGTTTCGCCAGCATTTCATCCACGCTGTAGCTGGCCGGGTCGTAGCTGATCAGCGTGTCGCGCTGCACGCCGGGCGGAAGATCCGCCCGCGGCAGCCGCATCGTGCTGCGCAGCTCGCCCATCTCGCCGTACAGGCCGAGCGGGTGCGATTCCTGCACCAGCAGGCAATCGAACGCAACCGTGCCGGCCAGCAGCCGCGCATTGGCCAGACGGCGCAATGCGGACTCCTCGGCGCGGGCTTGCACGGCTGCGAAGGCGGGCTGGGCCATGGCTGGATTACGCGGTCAGCTTGATGATGGCGCGCGGACGGGTGTTGAGGCACAGCGGGTTGGACTGCGCTTCGATCTCGCGGCCCTTGCCCATGCGCATCTGTTCCTGCTTGGCGTAGTAGGGCAGCCCGATGGTGTTGACCGTCTCCTCGTAGTCGGCCGGGGCGTAGTTCGTGACGAACAGGTCGGGCACGCCTTCCGGGACCAGATAAGCGTCGCCGGACGCGATGAAGGGAACGGCGCCGACCGTGCCGCGGTACTCTTCCCAGAACACGCCGCCGTGATAGAAGCCGCTGCGCACGTCGGCGCGCAGGAATTCGCCGTTCATCCAGCGGTCGTAGGCCGCCTCGACCGCGGGATGCGAAACGAAGGCATCGAAGAAGTCCGCCGAACAGAAGGCGCGCATGCCGCGATACATCTGAGCGCCCAGCGCGTCTTCCGCCTTGCGCTTGGCCTTGACGATCAAGTCGCGCACCTTGGTGGTAGTGGTTGCCAGCGCCATGGCCTGGGTCTGCTGCGACACGCCGAACGCGGTGTAGAGATCGAGCAGCACGCTGGTGCCGTCGGCATCGAGCACCTGGCCCTTGATCGCGCCCATGCGGTGGTATTCGATGGTGGCGTCGATGTTGCGGCGCAGCTTTTCCAGCCGCTTGTTCACCACCGTCTGCACCGTTTCCACTTCAGTTTCGCTGCCGAACGAACGCAGGTTCTGGATCGAATCGGCCAGCACCGTGCTGCGCTGCGGCAGGTGCACGGTGGGGAACGGGATCAGCTTGGCCTTGTCGCCCGACGTGTTGTCGGCCGGCGCGCCGCGCGTGCCGGCAGGGACCAGCGAAAGCGTCTCGCCCTTCTGCTCGATCATCGCGCTGGTGGTGGTGATGCCTTCTTCCGAGAACAGGCCGAGTTCGGCCAGGCGTTGCGGCAGGTGGTCGCCGGTGTTGATCGCCTTGGTGAGGCTCACCATCGAAAAGGCGTCGTCGTTGAAAATATCCAGACTGGGCATAGCAGGCTCCTAAATATGAGTAATGGGTGGGCTTAACGCATCACGATGCCGAGCGCGGCAAGGTCGGCGATGCCGGTAGCATCCAGCCCGGTCAGCAGGCTTTCGTCCACCTCGGCGTCGCGCACGATTACCGCCGCTTTTTGGTCTGCGGCCGAATCGGCCAGCGGCGCATAGAGAATCGCGGCGGCCACTTCGGAGCCGTCGACGGCCACGTTGCTGTAGGCGACGTAGAGGCCGCTGGCGGTGATCTTGCCCAGCACCTGGCCGGCGGGCAGCGCGGCGGCGGCGGCGGCAACGGTGACTTCTTCGCGGCTGCGGGTGCCGTTTGCTTCGCTGACGATGAACTCGCCGGCATGGAGGGTTTCGGTAAGTGCCATGAGGGTTTCTCCTGTTTGAAGGATTACGGGTTATGAACGGGCGCCGGCCTTGCGGCGGGACTCCCAGATGCTGGACGTGCTGACTGCGGCGGCGGTCGCTGCGGCAGCCGGCTTGCCTTGCGGCGATGCGGTGCTGTCGGTGTGGCTGGCCTCATCGATCTCCGCCATGCGCGCCTGCAGCACCTTGCGGGCTTCCGCCAGCGTCGCGCGCTTGCGAATCAGCGGCTCGGCCTGCTCCGTCTGCCCCACCAGGTTGCACAGATCGAACACCTCGCGCGCATCCGCCATCGCCTGCCGCACCGTCGGCGCATCGGTCAGCGTGGCGTCGAGCGCGAAGCAGGGGATGAAGTCGGAAAGGCCGGCGGTTGCGGCAGCGGTGGCGATGTGGGCGGAGAGGCTTTCGGCGGGCGGCTCGATCGCGGCGGCGGCCAGGGCGGCGGCAGCGGCAGCGGCAGCCTCGGGCGAAGCCGGATCGGCTTCAGGTGCCGGCGCCGCAGGCTCGGTCGAAGCCGGATCGGACTCGGAAGCCAGCGCCTCGGCCTGCGCCCGCACCAGCACGTCCAGCGGAATGTTCAGCGCGGCGGCGTAGGCCACCGCCGAAGCCGCGCGGGCTTCCGCCTTGAGCGGAATCACGCGGTCGGCAAAGCCATGCGCCAGCGCTTCCTTGGCGGTCATGAAGGTTTCGTCGTCCAGCATCGTCTTCAGCTCGTCCACGGTCTTGCCGGAGCGCGCCTGATAGGTTTCCAGCAGCGCCGACTCGAAGGTGTCCAGCACATCCGCCGCCTGGCGCAGGTCGGCCGCATTGCCCAGCGCAAACGACGACGGCGAATGGATCATCAAAATCGCGTTCGCCGGCATCGCAATATCGTCGCCCGCCATCAGGATGATCGAGGCCGCAGACATCGCCACCCCGTCCACGCGCATGTTGACCTTGGCCGGATGGTTTTTCAGGAAATTGAAAATCGACAGCGCGTGATCGACCTCGCCGCCGCGCGAATTGATCGCCACCTCGATGGTGTCGACCTCGCCGAAGGCTTCCACCGCCGCGATGAAATCACGATCGGTAACACCCCACTCGCCGATGTAGCCGCGCACCGCCACCTGGGCCGTGCGCCCGTCGGCAAGTGCCTGAACAGTGAACCAGCTTTTTGGCATCGTCTTCGCCTCGTATGAACTGGGACGAAGTGTTGCAAGCGCGGCAAGGGTTGAACATGGGGAAAAATTTCCGCATGTTTTGGGGCGTAAAAAAGCCCGCACGCGGCGGGCTTTTATCCGTTACGCGCGTAACGGATCACCGATCCACGCACGCAATCACAATGCTGCGATCGTCCACGTCGCCGTCGGTGGTGGTCAACCGGCAGGTGGCGGTGTAGTTCACGCCGGCCGTGCAGCCGGACAGCACCACCAGCGCTACTGTGCCGGCGGCGTGGCTCACGCCGTCGTCATCCACCAGGATCGCGCCGTTGATCGATTCCGCGCCCTTGGTGATGCCGTCCGGCACCGTCCACACGGCGCTGGCGATGGTGCGGGTGCCGAGCCAGTCGCCCCAGGCAATGCCGTAGGTCAGCACGGCGTCCGGGTCTTTTTTGATGATGTTGCCGATAAATCCGGTCATGACGAGTCCTTTATGGTGTGGATACGGTTTTCGCGCGGCACGATGTGAATGCGGTTTTCCGGCGCAACGGCGTAGATGCGGTTTTCCGGCGCCACGGCGTAGATGCGGTTTTCACGCGCGACGGCGTAGAGCCAATTCTCCGGCGGAACCAGGTAGAGCCGACCGCCGATTACAGGGTCGGCGATCAAGCCAAACGTCGGAACCTTTCCGGTCCACAGCAAAGCGCCGGACGCCGGCGCCACCGTGCGCGGCTGGAGGATCGACGGGGCGTTGCCGAGGATGTCGTAGCCGCCGACGCCGGGGGCGATGGTGCGCGGCTGCGAGATCGCCGGGGCGTTGCCGGACAGCACGACCGTGCCGACAGCAGGCGCGGCCAGGATCGGCTGGCTGATCGATGGGGTGTTGCCAAGGACGGCAATCACTCCGGATGACGGCGATACCGCAACCCACGCCGCGCCGCCCACATACGAGGCGCCGACGAAACTTGATGGCGATCCGATCAGCATGCCGGTCATGTCAAATCAAGCCCAGCTTCGCCCGCTCCGCGCGCCCCCACTGCCGCACGCTCTCGACGAATTCTCCGTATACCGTGATCTCCTGGATCTCGTCGATGCTGGGCGAATACATCCCCATCGCCGCGCCCACCCCGAACCGGGCGTACTTCAGTTCGGTTTCCAGGTCGTAGCTCTCGCGGATCATCTCGCGCATGCGCTGGTCGATCAGCTGCACGTGCGGGCTGGCGGCCTTGATCGCGGCGGCGAGCACCGCGTCGGGCACCACCACCGCCACGCTGGCGGCGATCTGTGCGGACTGGGGCGGCAGCGCGGCGGCGTCCGGCACGGCGACGTAGGTTACGCCGTCGATCGCGCACAGCTCGGTGGCGTCAACCGCGTCGAGCTGGTAGGTGCTGTATTGGTCTGAGGCTTTGCGGTAGGCGACGATAGAGGTTGGCATGGTTTTTCTCCAGGGTGCGGAGCATGTGGCCGCGAGAAGCTGTTCGGCGAGCGTGCCCCATGGATGAAACAACGGATTCAAGCCGGTCGCGGGCGGCGGCTCGGCGGAAGGTGTAGAGCGCGTGGCGGCGCACGAAGCGGCGGCCGGCCCAGGTGCGGTAGCCGACGAAGTTGCTGCCGCGCGTCACGCGGGCGATGGTGCTTTTCGACAGCGCCAGGCGCAGGCGGTCGGCCAGGAAGCCGACGATCTCGGCGCGATATTCCAGCGCCTGCTCGCGACTGACGCCGATCAGCACGAAGTCGTCGACATAGCGCGCGTAATGGCGCACACCGAGTTCGCGTTTCACGTAGTGGTCGAGCGGGTTCAGATAGATCAGCGCGTAGATCTGGCTCAACAGGTTACCGATCGGCACGCCGACCGGATCGCCCGTGGCGGCGAACTGCATCATCACCTCGACCAGGCGCGCATCCTTGATCTTGCGCTCGATCAGCGCGCGCAGTATGGTGCGGTCGATGCTGTAGTAGAACTTGCGGATGTCGAGCTGCAGCAGGTAGCTGTCGCGCGGCGCCTGCCGCAGCGCGGCCTGCACGTAGTCGGCGGCGGCGTGCGTGCCCTTGCCGGGGCGGCAGGCAAAGCTCTGATCGATGAAGCCGGCGTCGAAGATTGGCTGGATCACGCGGTATATCGCGTGCTGCACCACGCGGTCGCGGAATGCCGGTGCGTGGATCAGGCGCGGCTTCGGCTCATAGACGCGGAAAGTGTTGCACGGAAGCGGCGCGTAGGTGCCGGCGTGCAGCTGCTCGCGAAGCTCGGCCAGGCCCGCGCCAAGGCGCTTCTCGAAACCGAAGCACGAACGGGTCGCGCGCTTGTTCTTCCTGGCGTCCAGATAGGCGGCGTGCAGGTTCTCCGGGCTGAACGCGCGCTCGAAAAGATGGCCGTGGCGCTTCATGATCCGGCACGCTGACGGTCGGGTGCAACACGGCACCTACTGGAAAGCGGCCGGCATAACGATTTCGCCCAGGGCCGGAAAGCGTCTCCCTCTGCTCCACCCTGCCGTTGCCGGCTGCGAGGAAGTGCGGAGTCGGCACGGAAACCAACATTGTCGTTGGAATTCGTGCGTGCGTTGTTCAGGTTCACGGCCCAGGCGCCGGCATTCGACGAGTTGTTCCAGTTGCCGCCGGCGATCGGGCACATATCAAGACGCTTCCCGTACTGCTACTACTGCTGCAGACTTCTCACGATCGGCGACGATCCAGCCGCCGATCATTTTGCCGAGCTCGTCCACCATGCGTGAAATCGTGGTGTAGCGATGCTCGGCGGTGCGCTCGGGCGTTTCCACCCGCGCGCCGTCCTTGAACTCGAAATAACCGAGTTCGTGCGCCAGCCGCAGGAACATCCGCAACTGCTCATGGCGGATGTCCATGTTGGTCATGGACGTTTTCTTTTGATAGCGCTTCTGCGCCTCGACAATGAATCCGTACAGCTCATAGGCCGCGCGACGGATCTCCAGCGCGAGGCCGTACTTCTCGTGCTTCGGAAAGTGGTTGAGGTACGCGTTCATCTGCCGCGCGAATTCCACGAACCTCCGATCCAGCGTCGCCTCACTGTGCAATCCCATCACGCGCTCCTGGCCATATCGCTATCGCTCATGGCCTCAAAGATACGAGGCGGCACGGAAACCAACAGCGTCGTAGGAATCCGTGCGCGCGCCGGCCAGGTTCACGGCCCAGGCGCCGGCAAACGACGAGTTGTACCAGTGGCCGCCGGCGAACGGGCACAGCTCGTTGCGCAGGTATTGATACAGGCGATCGGCGCCGAACAGGTTCGAGCCTGTCACCCCGTCCGAAATCCCGGCAGCAAGCGGCAGCCCCATCGCGGTGCGCGCCCATCCGTTGCCACTGGTGGCGGCGTCGAGCACGGCGTTTGCGCCACGACCGAACCGTTTTTCGAAGCCGTTCTCCGGGTAGTCGGTGCGGAGCGTCATCGGCAGCGCGGCGCTGTGCGCGGCGACTCCGGTGGCGCCCCACTGGTCGCTGGCCAGCGTGTTGCCGCCGGTGAGGTTTTTTGCGGCGTAGCTGGTGGACAGCGCGTAGAACGTGCCAAAGGTCAGCGTGCCGCCGCTGGTGTAGGCGGTGAACGCGGTGCCGTCGCAGCCGTCGAGTGTGAGCGTGTTGGCGTCGATCACTGTGACGGCGAATAACTTGTCGTTGATCTGCGTCATGCCGACCACGCCGCCAATCTGCACGATGTTGCCGGTGGTGCGGCCGTGCGCGGCTGCGGTGATCTGCACCGGGTTGGCCTGCGTCGCGGCGGTGATGGCGACCGAACCCGCGATGCAGGTGAGGCCCGGCGAGACTTCCCACATGTTGCCGTTGAGGTCCGCCACGCCGCAGTTCTGGCCGTTGTGAGTTGTCTTCGCCAGCGGCGTGGCGCTGCCGGTCTTGCCGCAGTTGGGGTAGCCATCCGAAACGTAGGTGACGGCGGTGTCGTTGACGTCCTTCAGCGCGTTGTTGTTGTTGCCCTTTGGAAAATTGATGGCGAGCGCTGGGTCATACCATGCGCAGTGTGTTGCAGACGTCGCCGCCTGCCCATGCGCCATCGCCAGCAGCGCCAGCGCGGCGAACTGGTAGCGCATCAGCGGAAAAAACGCCGGGCCGCGCGTCTTCGCCGCCTCGAACACGCCGCCGTAGATATTATCGGCGGCATCCAGCCCGGTGAGGCTTCCGATCGGGTTGTGCGCGCTGTTGGTGGATAGCGGGTTTCCGTTACGGATCGAGCTGGCCACGCCGCCGTTGTTGCTGGCCTGGTATTTGTCGACGAAAAAGCCGGATTTGATCGCGCCGCCATCGTAGAACGCGCGGTGCAGCGCGTATCCGGCGGCATTGGCGGCGGCCACATCGGCAAAGGCTGAATACGCCGCGATGTCGATTGCGTTGCCCGCATAGGTGGCATAGTTTGGGCTGTCGACGTGGCCGATCCGGTAGTAAAAACCCGGAATCCACACCATCACCGAGCCGTCGGAATACTGGTAGTTACCGTAGTTGTCGCTGGCCGGGTCGGTGTTGCCGGCCATCCCGGCCATCCCCGCCGGCGGGGTGGAGCAGATGCCCACGCCAAAGCCTTGCGTGCCGGCTTCGCCAATATGGTCGGCTGCGCGGGCGTCCAGGCTGGGCACGTCCACCCGCATGTCCACGATGTTGCCCGCCGCCATCGCGCTGGCGGCGGCTGGCACGTAGACCATTGCGAGCGCCACGTCGCCGGCGGTGAGGGTGGGTGGCTGCGGGTTGGCGTCGGCGGTGCCGGCGCGGATGGTGGCGGTGTTGCCGGCGGCGATCACCACGATGTCAAAGCGCGGCAGGCTCGCGTGGGCGGCGCCGACGCTGGGCGTGCCGGCAGCGGTGGCCGCCGCCACCCCGGCGCGCACCACGCCGCCGGCGGCGACGGACAGCACCATCCCGCCCGACGGCGCCACCGCGCAACCGCTGGTGATGCCGGTGCCCTCCACCCCCGCCACCAGCACGTCGATGTGCTGGCGGAAAAGCAGGCTTTGCGCGTCAGCGAGGCCATCGCCCAAGTTGGGGATAGAGAAGGACATTAGACCCCCTGCGTCACGGTGAACCAGCCGTCCGCAGGGACGGCGATCGTAAGCGGGTTGCCGTCCGAGGTCGCCGGAACGTCTGCCGGGGCGGTGTCACCCAGAAAATACCCCACGAGCGGGTTGACCATGCCCGCCACGGTTCCGTCCAAATACATCACGCCATAGCGCCACGCGGGGATGGGGCCACCGGAGGCGGTCCAGGTGGGGTCGTCGCTGTCGTACATGTGTCCGTTGGTGGCCAGGGCCACGCTATCGGTGAGCGTGAATCCGCCCGTGACGTAGCCGTTGCCGTTGGCGATCTCGCTGGCCGACACCTCCGCCCACAGGGAATGGCCGTTGTTGGCTGCATTGGGGGTGTAGCCGGACGCCACGAGCGCCACCTTGACCACCGCGGCGGCGATGTCCGCCACGCTCAGATCGTCGAGGTTGGCCCGATAAAGTGTGAATTGTCCTGCTGGCATGGTGCGGATCCTTTAGTGGTTGGGTCAGGCGAAATCTTCCATCCGGGCCATCCAGCCGACGATGAATTCGAGCTGGCTGCGGTCTCGCCGAATGATCTGGCCGTAGAAACGGTAACGCGCGGCGAGGTAGCGGGCGCGGATCAGGTCGCCGCCGATGGCCGCGACGGCGGCCAGTGTGATGCGACCGATAACGCCATCCTGTTTTACACCGACCGCCTCCTGCAGCAGTATGGCGGCGCGGCGGACGCCGTGGTTTATGGCTGCATCGAAATGGATTCCGCGTATTTCGGACGGCAGGATTTCACACATGGCTGGCCGCCAGTAGCGTTCACGATAAATCTCCGCGGCTTCAACGATGCTCATGGCGCGAACGTCCATGTACCCAAGGCCGCGATCGATCAGCCATGCTGTGTAAGTGCGCTGGGTAATGCCGTGATTGGTGGCACCGCCGCGATCGGACGGATGATTGACGTATCCGCCTTCTCGCCTGAGCAGCGGCTTTATCAGGTCGGCGAAGTCTGCGTTGCTCATGGCGCGGCTGGGACGTACACGATTTCAGGCTGAACCACGACGGGATCGACGATCACGGGATCCGGTGCCGGGACGACGACGGGCTGCACGATCACAGGATCGGCCGCCGGGACGATGACCGGCGTGGCGGGCTGCACGACGACCGGATCTGGCATGGTCTGCAGGGCCTTTGCGATGCCGCCGGCGGCGGCGTCGACCAGACCCACGGCGGCCTGCCCGCCAAGGTACAGCCCAGCCGCCGTGCCGAGCACGCCAACCGCCCGGTCGGCAGCGCGCGCCCAGGGGTCGTCTGGCATGGCAACCTGCCCGCTGCTTGCCCCCTGCGGCGCATGGACGATGATGGTCATCACGCACGCCTCTTTGTAATCGGCGCCTTCCGGCGCCTTGCACCCCGGCACGGGGATACTGGCATTGAGCACCGGCTTGGCGGCCGCCTGCGCGCGCTGCTTGGCGATGTCGATGTTGGCGCCCAGAATCTGGGCTTTCATGCCGCCGCCGAGGGTCGAGCAGCCGCTCACAAACAGAGCGGCAAAAATTACAAACAGGGTTTTCATGCGTGTTCCTCCCATTGATTGCCAGGATCGGCGCCGATGACGGCGTTTTTCATCAGCCAGCGTCGCCACAGCGGCACGCCTTCGTGCTCCATTGCCTCGCCGAAAATCTCGGCGGCCTGCTGCCAGGTCATGCTGCCCTGCGGAACCAGTACGGCGACGCAGTAGTCATGGATGGCCGCGCTGGCGTGGGCGGTGTCGCCGAACAACCAGAACACGACCGGCAGGCGCGGCACGCTGGCGAAATCGACGACATATCCGGCGGGCACGACGATCAGGCCATAACGCTGGCTCAAAAACGCCAGATCGGTCTGCAGCCGCCACAAGGGGCGGCCGATGCTGCCGGCCTCGCGCACTTTTACGGCGACCAGCTCCGTCAGGAATCCGAATGTGATCTGCACTCAATGCCCCCAGTCACGGCCACTTCCAGTGGCCGGTTTTGGCGAACAGCCAAACCGCGCCGATAAACAGCAGCAGCGGCGCGGCGATCTTCGCCAGCGTGCTCAACGCCCGGATCGTCCACCAGAATCCCTTTACGTTGTTCCAGGCTTCCAGCACGTCGGCCAGGCGCCCGGTGTTGTCGGTCAGCCCCTGCATGTTGTCGACCAGCCGGGTGAGCGTGCCGTCGATGCGCAGGATGTCGCGGTCGTGGTCGTCCACCCGGTCGTGCAGCCTCAACACAGCGGCGGCGTCGGTTTCGCGACGGTGGGCATGGGCCTCGGAGTCGGGCGGATCATGCCGGCGCCTGCGTGCCGCGTGGCCCGGTGGGGTGGTTCCACGCTCCACCCTGATTACTTGCCGGCGACACCGGCGCGCAGCGCCCCAAGACCGGCACCCACCAGCCCGGCGTTGACCGCCTCGGCCAGCGTCATTTCGCCGGTAAAGAATGCGACAGCAGCGGCGACCACTGCGCCGAATGCAAGGATGTAGGTGCGATTTCCGACGATGTTCATGGTGTTTCTCCTTCGGTTGGACTTCGGTTCACTGCGGTTACGCGGCCTTGTTGGCCTTGTTTGCTGCCCGGAACGTGTCGCGCGCGATCTGCGCGTCCACTTCGTCCGGGTCGTCGCCGCGCTCGGTAATCACGCTCTCGCGCGAGCGGAACCCGGCCTCGACCTCGATTTTCTTGCCCTGCGCGTCCTGCGTCGGGTGGATGTAGGCCCAGCCTTGCGGCTGCCATGTCACCTGCTTGACCAGCGCGGCTTCCGCCGCCGTGAAATGCCCGGCCAGCGCCGCCGTTTCCGCCCAGAAGTCGCGGATCGGCTGGCACATCATGGGAATGATGGTGAGCCACTGCCGCTGCTCGCAGCGGCGGCGGAATTCGTTGATCACCACGCGCAGGGTGCGGTCTGACACGTCCTTGATGTCGCCGGTCAGCAGTTCGTAGGGCAGGCCGGGGCCGGCGGAAATGCCGAGGTGCTGCTGGCGCATGAATTCGGCGTAGTTGGCGCCGGCGCCGGGCGGGTCGGAAAACTTCACATCCTCGCCCGGATACAGCTCCTGCGTGGTGCCCGGCTCCATCGTCGCCAGCGGCGCGCCGTTGTCGGCGTATCCCGTGACGGCCATGCCGGTCATCGGGTTCATGTTGGGGTCGCCCGCCGGGGCCGGGCGGACGTGAAACAGCGTGAACAGGTTGGCCAGCTCCTGCCGGTGCAGCACGGCGTCGTCGAAGTTGCCGATGCCGCGCAGCTTGGCCAGGATCGGCGCGAATTCCGACACCCCGCGCAACTGGCCGGGACGGGTGGGTTCGTAGATGTGCCGCACGAAGCGCGCCGGCACCCGCGTCAGTTCATGCGACTGTGCCAGCGTCGCGCGCTCGCCCGGGTGCTGGCGATACATCCAGTACGCCACGCGCTGATTGATGCGGTTGAGTTCGATCCCCTGGCAGATGCGGTGCCCCTGCGGCAGGCCTGGCCACGATTGCGCGTCGAGCAGCGGCACCATGTCCGCCTCCAGCAACTGGATTTGCAGCGGCACGGCAAGGCCGTCTTCCGGCCGGCGCGGGCGGAATCGCACGAATACCTCGCCCGCCGCCTCGCCGCTGCGCGTGGCCAGCAACTGCTGCCCGTACAGGTTCAGCACGCCGTCGGCGTCGCACTTCTCCGTCCACACGTCCCACAGCGCCTTGGCGCGGGCGCGCAGGGCTTCGTCGCCCGCCCGCATCCGCGCTGTGATCCCGGTCCCGATAAGATTGGTGCCCCACACCCGCACCCCGGAAGCCGCCTGCCAGTCGTTGCGCTCCGCGTCCCGTTGCCGGTTGCGCATCGTCGACAAACCCTGCAGCGCAGCGTTCGGCCCGGAAGAAGACGGCCGCCAAGACGACATCCGCCGCCCCATCCCCGCCGCATCGTAATGCGCCAGCGGCATCGCACCCGCGCCGCCCGCCGCAGCCGCCGCTCGCCCTGAGCTTGTCGAAGGGTTGCCTGGATGGAGCCGCTTGTGCTTACGCGCCACGGAACCCCCTCCCGCCATGCGTCAAAATCGCCTGCCGTGGCCGCGCAACGCCGCTCAAAACCGCAGTTTCCGCCGCCATCTGCGCCGTCAAGTCGTCCCGCGCCTTGATCAGCTCATCAATCGAGCGGTACTCCACCAGCACCCCGTCGCTCTTCACCACCCGCTCGCCATTGCGCAGCGCCTGGTTCAAAGCATCGATGTCGGATTGCAGGACGGGCATGGCGGATACCGGCGTAAAGCGATTGCCGGAATCGTGCCCAAACCATCAAGGCGTGAACATGGGGGAAAATTTCCGCAGGGTGGTTCAGCCTACGGCAGACAACAAATCGCCCTGAGCCAGCCGTTCCACGGACGGCCATCCGTCCGGCCATTTGTCCCAGTCAAGGCTGGTTTCTCCGTAGGGCGGGTCCGTAATGATCGCGTCAGCCATCGGCAGCGCCGGCAGTATCTCGAGCGCATCCCCGTGGTAAAGCGTCACGTGGTCGTCTTGGTAATAGGGTCTCATCGTAAATACGCCGATCGCGCCATCTGCCGCCGCGGCGGCGGCGTCACCGGCCTGGCTGCAACCGCAACCGGCGGCGCGACGGGCAGCGGACGCACCGCAACCGCAACCACTTCAGCCGCCGCATCCGCCCCAGCCGTCAGTTCCGGCGGCCGGCAATACGGGTCCGGCTCGGCGACAACCCCTGCCGGCGCGGCGAACAAGCTGGCCTGCGTGAGGATCCGCTCGCACTCCATCCAGTTGGCCTCGCCCCAGCGGTTGACGCCCAGCCGGATGGCGGCGGCGTAGTTGTAGACCAGCAGGTCCCACGCCTCGTTGCGCTCGCCTTCGATCTTGACCCAGCGCTTGTAGACGTTGCCGTTGAGGAA
>JAJPEP010000067.1 GCA_021166845.1 Thiobacillus sp. | reverse complement strand
AACTGCGCCAGCGTGCTCAGCTGCGTTTCGTTCATGTCGATCACCATGTCCTGAATGATCGATCCAGTTCCTACGCTTCAGACTCATTCCTCCTTGGAAACACAACCCCGCGTTCAGACTCATACCATGTTGGAAAAGACTCAAGGTTGACATCATCACCGCAAGCAGTTTAACCTCCGCACAGATATTAGACTAAGTCTAGTTATTGTATTTCATCCCCCCGGCATGACTGCTATAAACAAATGGCTGGGCGGCCGGGAGAGGGATGGATTGTCAGTGTATGTCTATGTAAATCAAGGAGATCAGGTTATGCAACTCAAGGGCTCAAAAACCGAAGAACATCTGAAAGCCGCCTTCGCCGGCGAATCGCAGGCCAACCGCCGTTACCTCTATTTTGCAGCAAAGGCTGACGTGGAAGGCTATAACGACGTTGCCGCGGTATTCCGTTCCACCGCCGAAGGCGAGACCGGCCATGCGCATGGCCATCTGGAATACCTGGAAAAGTGCGGCGATCCCGCCACCGGCCTGCCATTCGGCCCCACCGCCGACAATCTGAAGACCGCGGTTGCGGGTGAAACACACGAATACACCGATATGTACCCGGGCATGGCCAAGGATGCACGTGCCGAAGGTTTCGACGAGATCGCCGACTGGTTCGAGACCCTGGCCAAGGCCGAGCGTTCGCACGCCAACAAGTTCCAGAAGACCCTGGACACCCTGGGCGCGTAATCGCCCTCACAAGGGGCTGGCCTGCGCCCGCCCTTTTTTATAGCTTCATCCGCGAAGGACGCGAAGGCGCGCGGAGAAAACCAAAATCAGCCGAGGCGAAGTGTGATCGGTCACCATTTGTTTTTTCTTTACTTCGCGTCCCTTCGCGTCCTTCGCGGATGAATTTTTTCGGTTTTCATACAGCAAGGATCGCCATGAGCACCCGCGAAGGCAGCCTCGAGGCCCCCACCCGCCACCCGCTCGACTGGAAAAACCCGGATTTCTACAACGAGGACAAGCTCAACCATGAGCTTGAGCGCGTTTTCGATATCTGCCACGGCTGCCGCCGCTGCGTGTCGCTGTGCACCGCGTTTCCCACGCTGTTCGACCTTGTGGACGAATCGCCGACGATGGAGGTCGACGGCGTTGCCAAGGCCGACTACATGAAGGTGGTCGACGAGTGCTATCTGTGCGACCTCTGCTATATGACCAAATGCCCTTACGTGCCGCCGCATCCGTGGAATCTCGATTTCCCCCACACCATGCTGCGGGCCAAGGCGCTCAAGTTCAAGAAGGGCGGCGCCAGCTTTCGCGACAAGCTCTTGTCCAGCACCGACGCAATGGGCAAGCTCGCCTCGATTCCAGTGGTGGTGCAGGCGGTCAACGCCAGCCTGAAGAACAAGCCGATCCGCAAGCTGGTCGACAGCGTGCTGGGCATCCATCCCGACCGCAAGCTGCCCGAGTACGACAGCGCGAAATTCCGTTCCAGCGCCAGGCCGCGCGGCGACTTTCCAGTGAAGGCCGGCGCGAAGACGCCCGGCAAGGTGGCGATCTACGCCACCTGCTACATCAACTACAACGAGCCCGGCATCGGCCACGACCTGCTGAAGCTGCTGGCGCACAACGAGATCCCCGCCGTACTGGTGGAGAAGGAAGCCTGCTGCGGCATGCCGAAACTTGAGTTGGGCGACCTCGATGCCGTGGCCAGGCTCAAGGAAACCAACATTCCGCATCTGGCGAAGCTGGCGCGCGAAGGCTACGCGATCCTTACCGCGGTGCCTTCGTGCACGCTGATGTACAAGCAGGAGCTGCCGCTGATGTTCCCGCATGACACCGACGTGCAGGCGGTGAAGGACGCGATGTGGGACCCGTTCGAATACCTGATGGCGCGCAATGCCGACGGCCTGCTGAAGACCGATTTCAACAGCCCGCTCGGCAAGGTGGCCTACCACGTGCCCTGCCACCAGCGGGTGCAGAACATCGGCAACAAGACGCGCGACGCGCTGCAGCTCGCCGGCGCCGACGTGACGATGGTCGAGCGCTGCTCCGGCCACGACGGCACCTGGGGCGTAAAGCGCGAATACTTCGACAAGTCGATGAAGATCGGCAAGCCGGTGTTCCGCCAGATGGCCGAGCCGCAAGCGGATTACGTCAGTTCAGACTGCGCGATTGCCGCGCGTCACATCCTGCAGGGCATGGGCGAAACCACTGCGCAGAAACAGCATCCGATCACGCTGCTGCGCATCGCCTATGGCCTGGAATGAACACCTTTAGCAAGGAGAACACCATGCCGCAGATTACCCGTGACAGCCTGCTGACCCTGGAGGGCTACGCCAAGGTCCGTCCCGAGATGCGCGCCGAAGTCATGGCGCACAAGAAGAACCGCATGATCGAACTGGGCGGCTACGTCACGCTGATTTTCGAAGACGAAAAAACCATGCGTTACCAGATACAGGAAATGCTGCGCGCCGAGCGCACTTTCGAGGAATCCGGCATCCAGGACGAACTCGACGCCTACAACCCGCTGGTTCCGGACGGCGGCAACTGGAAAGCCACCATGATGATCCAGTATTCCGACCCGGACGAGCGCAAGCTTGCGCTGGCGAAGCTGAAGGGAATCGAGGAACGCGTGTGGGTTCAGGTGGCCGATCAGACGAAGGTTTTTGCGATCGCCGACGAAGATATGGAACGTGAGAACGAGGAAAAGACCTCGGCCGTGCATTTCCTGCGCTTCGAGCTCGATGCGACCTCGATCGCGGCCGCCAAGGCTGGCAGCCCGGTCCGCATGGGCATCGATCACGAAGCCTGCAGGGTTGAATCGATGACGCTGGCGGAAAATACCCGCGCCGCGCTCGTCCTCGATTTGTCCTAAAGTCAAAATCAGGCGGCAAAAGCAACACAACAGCGCACCGCCTGCTTGAAAGGAGGCGATGATGCTGGATCAACTGTTGGTTCGTCAGGTGCGGCGGCGAGTGGAGGCCTCGGGGCTGCCGTTCATCGTCGAATTGTGGAATGGCGAGTCGGTGGGCAATGCAGCCGATGCCGCGGTGCGGGTACGGCTGCATCAGGCGAGCAGTCTCAAGGCCATGGCCGATCCCAGTCTGGGTGCGCTGGCGCGGGCCTATGTCGAGGGGGATCTCGATCTCGTAGGCAACGTCCGCGACATTCTGTCGCTGGGCGATCGCCTGTGCAATGCGGGCGACTGCGCGCCGAAAACCGGATCGGACGGCTGGAAATGGTGGCGCCATACCCGCACCAAGGACCGCAGGAACATTCAGTACCACTACGACGTTTCAAACAATTTTTACGGCCTGTGGCTGGATGCGAGGCGGATCTATTCCTGCGCCTATTTCAAGACCCCGGACATGAGCCTGGATGCCGCGCAGGAAGCCAAGCTCGATCACATTTGCCGCAAGCTCGATCTCAAGCCGGATGATCGGTTTCTCGATATCGGCTGCGGTTGGGGCGGACTGATCCTGCATGCGACGGAACGCTACGGCGTGCATGCGGTCGGCATCACCCTGTCGGATGACCAGCATGAATACGTCAGCCAGCAAATCGAGGCACGCGGGTTAACCGGCCGGGTCGAGGTGCGCAGGATGGATTACCGCGACGTGCCCGAGCACGGCGGCTACGACAAGATCGCCAGCGTAGGCATGTTCGAACACGTCGGCCGCGCGAATCTCGCCGCCTATTTTGCCAAGATCAATGCGTTGCTGAAGCCGGGCGGTCTGGTGCTCAATCACGGCATCACCACGGCCGAGCCCGAGGCCAGCGGCCTCGGCAGCGGCATCGCCGAGTTCATCGAGGACTACGTGTTCCCCGGTGGCGAACTGGTGCATGCCTCCGACGTGCTGCGCGCCGCCGCCGGCAGCGGACTCGAATGCCTGGATGCCGAAAATCTGCGCCCGCATTACGGCAAAACGCTGTGGCACTGGGTGACCCGTCTTGAGGCGCATGCCGACGAGGCGCGCCGCCTGATCGGCGAGCAGAAATACCGCATCTGGCGCATCTACATGGCGGGCTCCGCCCATGCCTTCGACCATGGCTGGATGGAACTGTGGCAGGTGCTGGCGGGCAAGGCCGTCGACGGCAGCCAGCCAAACTATCCATTCAAACGGAATTTCATTTACCGCGGCGAGTGAGTTGCGCGGCGCCCGGAGAGGCATAATCCCGGCCAGGTCAACTGTCTGTGGACCATAGCGGCCGATGCTGCTTTGGATGCGGCCGCTCTGATGCCGCGAGGCGGCCATGAAAGAACCGAGAGTCTCAATCCCGGACGATTCAATCCGCCGGCCGATCCAGCGCCTGATCCGCCAGCGAGACGGGGTCTTCCTTCGGTTCCAGATGGGTGGTGATGTGGGCATAGGTCACCACTTGGCGGATGTCCGCCTCGATGCGTTCCGACCAGTCGTGTCCCCGCTGCACGGTCCATTTTCCGGGCACCAGCACGTGCAGGGAAATGAAGGCGCGGGTGCCGGCCTGCCGCGTGCGCAAGGCGTGGAAATCGAGACCCTGCCGGCGATAGCTGTCCAGCACGCTTTCAATCGCCCTGAGGTCCTCCTCCGGGATGGACACGTCCATCAGGCCGGTGGCGGAACGGTGCAGCAGCTGCCAGCCGGTCCACACGATATTCAGGGCCACCAACAGGGCGACCACCGGGTCGAGCCAGAGCCAGCCGCTCAGCCACACCAGGCCGACGCCGACAATGACGCCGGCGGAGGTCCAGACATCGGTGAGCAGGTGATGGGCGTCGGCCTCCAGGGTGATGGATTTGTGTTTTTTCCCCACCGCCATGAGGACGCGCGAGGTGGCCAGATTGATGACCGAGGCGACCACCGACACTGCCAGCCCGATGCCTACTGCCTCGAGCGGCTGCGGATTGAGCAGGCGATCGATCGCGGCGTAGCTGATGGCGACGGCGGCGATGACAATGAGGAAGCCTTCGAATGCGCTGGAGAAATACTCCGCCTTGCCGTGGCCGTGCGCGTGGTCTTTGTCCGCCGGCATGGCTGCCAGCGATAGCATGGCCAGAGCCATCATCGCCCCCGCCAGGTTGACGAAGGATTCGAGCGCGTCGGAGAGCAGGCCGACCGAGCCGGTGATCCACCAGGCCCAGCCCTTGAGCAGGATGGTGGCCAGGGCCGCTGCGATGGAAAGCCAGGCATAGCGTTTGAGGGAGGCAGGCAGCATGTGGTCTTTGCAGGGGCCCTGAAGTGTGTTTGATTGTATTACAGGGAGGCTCATTTCCCTCCGGAAACGCCTGGATGAGCGGTCCTGAATGCGTGGGCCGGATGCTCGCTGCATGGATTCTTGAGATACTCGCGCATCGACAACCCAGGCGCGACCAAAACGTCGCCCTCGTGGGTACACCATATGGAAAACCTGTTGTACTGGGCCGGGATGTTGGCCGTCGCGGTAAACGCGCTGACCGGCGTACTCGACGCCGGCCGCAAGCACATGGACTTGATCGGCGTGGTGATGGTGGGTGCTGCCACCGCGCTGGGCGGCGGCACCGTGCGCGATGTCCTGCTGCAGCGCCCGGTGTTCTGGGTCAGCGACCAGATCTACCTGATCATCGCCCTGGCGACTACGCTCGTCATCTTCTTCGCCGTACGCGGGCTGCGCCTGCCGCCGCGCCTGTTCCTCATTCCCGACGCGCTTGGCCTCGCCCTGTTCACCATCGTTGGCACCCAGATTGCCCTTGAGTGGCACACGCCCTGGCTCGTGGCCAGCCTGCTCGGCGTGATCACCGGCGTTGTCGGCGGCGTGCTGCGCGATGTCCTGTGCAACGATGTGCCCCTGATATTCGTGCGCGGCGAGCTGTATGCCTCGGCTGCGTGGGCGGGTGCGCTGGTGCTGGCGGGGCTGCAGGCGCTTTCGGTGTCTCCGGTGATCGCGGCCTGGGCGGGGATGGTGGCGGTCCTCGGCATCCGGCTGGCGGCCATGGCTTTCCGTATCACGCTGCCCACCTATTCGGCGCGCGAGTAGGAACCCGAAAAGACATTAAGGCGATATTTATATTTGACGGCATGATTCGGACTCCGTGCAGGCAGGTTTTTTCGGCCGGAGGGCGCTCAACAATCCAAGCAGGGTTCGACTCGAACCATCATGCCTGATACAGACAAGGAGCCGACCATGAACACACGACGCATCCGCCAGCTGGTTCCCGCTTTCGAAGTGACCGAAGGCGCCGGGGTCACTGTCCATCGCAGCATCGGCACGCCGGCGCTGCGCAATCTCGATCCCTTCCTGATGCTGGATCATTTCGGCAGCGATGATCCGGACGAGTACATCGCCGGTTTTCCGGATCACCCGCATCGCGGCTTCATCACCTTCACCTACATGCTCGACGGCCACATGGAGCACCGCGACAGCATGGGCAACCGCGGCGACCTCAGGGCCGGCGGCGTGCAGTGGATGAAGGCGGCCAGCGGCGTCATCCACTCCGAGATGCCGCAGCAGACCGACGGCCTGATGCGCGGCTTTCAGCTGTGGGTCAACCTGCCGGCCAGCGAAAAAATGTCCGATCCGGCCTATCAGGAATTCTCGGCAGCGGCGATTCCTGAGGTGATTCGGAATGGCGCACGGGTGAGGGTGTTGGCTGGAGAATTCGGGGGCACGCGCGGCGTCATCGACGATCCGGCTACCGACGTGCTGTATCTGGATGTCGCGCTTGCAGTCGGGGCAGACTTCAGCCTGCCGCTGGACGACGCCCGCAATACCTTCGTCTATGTATTCGAGGGCAGCGCCCGACTGGCCGGCGAGGCGTTGACGCAGCACACCCTGGCGGTGCTGGGATCGGGCGACACGGTGGAGATCGCGGCAGGCGAGGCTGGCGCCCGTTTCATCCTGGTTGCGGGCCGGCCGCTCGGCGAACCTGTGGTGCAGTATGGCCCCTTCGTCATGAACAGCCGCGAGGAGATCGAGCAGGCCGTCGCCGACTACCGAGACGGCCGACTGGTGCGAACGCGGGCCGCAATGACGGGCCATTGAAGGAGGCGCGCGCGCCGCGCGTATCTTTCTGCAGACAGCGTGCAGCCGAATCAATAAAATGCCGGACATGAAAATCCTTCCTGCCCTGCTGCTGATCCTGCCCCTGACCGCGTACGCCGAATGGGGCCAGTTTGATTTCGAGTTCGAGAACGAGAAGCCCTGGCTGGAGCTGTCCGCGCAGTTGCCGCCGCCGCCCAAGCCCGAAAATCTTGTTGGATTCGATGTGTCGCCGGCCACGCAGAACAAGTATTTCGTCGACACTGCATCGATCCGCGTCGGCGAGGACAAGGTGGTGCGCTACAGCGTGGTCATCGAAGCCGCCGGCGGGGCGAAGAACGTCTTCTTCGAGGGCATCCGTTGCGCCACCGGCGAGCGCCGCCTGTACGCCTACGGTCAGCCCGGCGGCAGTTGGACGAAGGCGCGCAACGCCGGCTGGGAAGGCATCAAGTTCCGCTCGCCGCTGTCGTATCACAAGGCCCTGTACGAGGACCATTTCTGCCCCGATGGCATCAACGTCCAGAATGCCAACGAGGCCGTGCGCAGCCTGCGGCGGGGGGCGCGCTGATGCGTTCCGTGGTGGGCCACGCCCGTCGCATCGTCGTCAAGGTCGGCTCCAGCCTGGTCACCGCCGAGGGGCGCGGGCTCGATCACGCCGCACTGTCGCGCTGGGCCGGGCAGATCGCGGCGCTGACCGCACAGGGCAGGGAGGTGGTGCTGGTGTCTTCCGGCGCGATTGCCGAGGGCATCGCCCGGCTGGGCTGGAAAAAGCGCCCGAAAGCGGTCAACGAACTGCAGGCCGCCGCCGCCGTCGGCCAGATGGGGCTGGTACAGGCATATGAATCGATCTTCCGCGCCCACAATCTCCATGCCGCGCAGGTGCTGCTGACCCACGAGGATCTGGCCGACCGCACCCGCTACCTGAATGCACGCACCACCCTGCGCACGCTGCTGGAACTGCGCGTGGTACCGATCATCAACGAAAACGACACGGTCGCCACCGACGAAATCCGTCTCGGCGACAACGACACGCTGGGCGCGCTGGTGACCAACCTGATCGAGGCCGACTGCCTGATCATCCTCACCGACCAGCCCGGCCTGTATACCGCCGACCCGCGCAAGGATCCCGACGCCACGCTGGTGATGGACGCCCATGCCGGCGATCCCGATCTCGAGCGCATGGCGGGCGGGGCGGGCAGCAGCGTCGGCACCGGCGGCATGCTGACCAAGATCCTGGCGGCCAGGCGCGCGGCCAGGAGCGGCGCCCACACCGTAATTTGCAGCGGGCGCGAGGAGAACGTGCTGCTGCGGTTGGCCGCAGGCGAGGCCATCGGCAGCCAGTTGGTGGCGCGCCAGGCGCCGCTTGCCGCACGCCGGCAATGGCTGGCCGACCACCTGCAGCTGCGCGGCGGTGTGGTGCTCGACGATGGTGCGGTGCGCGCCCTGCGCGAAGACGGCAAGAGCCTGCTACCGGTCGGCGTCAAGGGCGTCACCGGCGAATTCGAGCGCGGCGAAGTGGTCGCGGTGGTCGATGGCGACGGCTGCGAAATCGCCCGCGGCCTCATCAATTACAGCGCAAGCGAGGCGCGCCGCATCGCCGGCAGGCCGAGCAGCGCGATCGAGGCGGCACTCGGCTACATGGACGAGCCAGAGCTGATCCACCGCGACAACCTGGTGCTGCTGGCGTGACCACGCTGGATCCGCTGCGCCACGGCGTGTCCTTCGGTCGCGCGAGTCCGGCCTTCCAGCGCGGCCCGCGCGCCGGCCGGTGATCCGCCGCATCCTTCTGTGGCTGGGCCTGCTGCTGATATTGCCGGCGCAGGCGGCCGCCATCCGCGTGGTCGACGACGCCGGACAGACCCTCGAACTCACCCAGCCGCCGCAGCGTATCGTTTCGCTGACACCGCATCTCACCGAATTGCTGTTTGCCGTCGGCGCCGGGGCGCAGCTGGCGGGGGCGGACAGCGCCAGCGATTACCCGCATGCGGCGCAGGCGTTGCCGCGCGTGGGCGACTACAGCCGCGTCAACTTCGAGCGCATCCTGGCGCTGAAGCCCGATCTGGTCATCGTCTGGGCCGGCGGCAACCGCGCGGCGGACATCCACGGCCTGAAAAGACTGGGCCTGCCCGTGCTGCACACCCAGGCCGTCCGGCTCGACGATGTGGCACATCTGCTGCGCCTGATCGGGCAGGCGAGCGGACATGCCGGGGAAGGGGAGGCGGCGGCGCGGGCGTATTCAGCGCGGCTGGCCGCGCTGGGGGTGCGGAAGACGCAGAAACCGCCGATCAGCGTGTTCTATCAGGTATGGGATCGGCCGCTGATGACGGTGGGCGGCAGCCACTGGATCAGCGACGCGCTGGCGCTGTGCGGCGCGCGCAATGTGTTTGCCGACCTGCGCGCCGCCTCGCCGGTGGTGTCGCGCGAGGCGGTGCTGCGGCGCGCGCCGGAACTGGTCGTGAGCGGCAGCGACGCGCCCGATGCGCGCCGCCAGTGGCAGCGTTTTGCCAGGCTGCGGGCGGTGAAAAACAATGCGTTTGTGCGGGTCGATGCGGACTTGCTGCATCGGCCCACGCCGCGTCTGCTCGAGGGCGTGGCCGAACTGTGCGCGGCGGTGGCGCCTTACCGTTGACGCGAGCCGCCAGGCTTTCGGTTGGGACAGTTTTCCTTGATGCAGTCGGCGTAGATCTGCAGCGAATGGTCGCGGATGGCGAAGCCCCGTTCCCTGGCGATGCGGGTCTGGCGTTTTTCGATTTCGCTGTCGTAGAACTCTTCGACTTTGCCGCACTGCAGACAGACCAGATGGTCGTGGTGATCGCCCTGGTTCAGCTCGAACACTGCCTTGTCGCTGTCGAAGTGGTGACGGATCAAAAGCCCGGCCTGCTCGAACTGGGTGAGCACGCGGTAGACCGTGGCGAGGCCGATATCCTGGCCTTCGTCGGACAGCAGCCGATACACCTCCTCGGCGGACAGGTGGCGCTTGTCGCTCTGCTCGAACAAATCGAGGATCCTCAGGCGCGGCAGGGTGGCTTTGAGACCGATGTTCTTGAGATCGGATGGATGGCTCAATGGGGTCACCAGAACGGGAACGCGAATACGTTATGATACGTTTTTTTCCATCCGTTCCAACTTCAACCCTTCCGGTTTCCTGGCTATGCGTCATTTCCTGATTTCAGTTTTATTCTTGAGCCTGGCGGGGTGTTCCAGCGTCAATATCGGCCCCCATCGTATCGATGTGCAGCAGGGCAATGCGCTCGACCAGGAAAGCGTCGCCCGCCTGAAGCCCGGCCTCAGCCGTTCCCAGGTCCGCTTCCTGCTGGGAACGCCGTTGGTGGTCGATCCCTTCCGCACCGATCGCTGGGATTACGTGTATCTGTATTACAAGGCGGGCCGGCTTGCCGAACAAAAGCGCATTACGCTGTATTTCGATGGCGATACGCTGGCCCGCATGGAAGGCGATGTGCCGCCGGTTGCAACTCCGTCGCCTGTGTCGACGCCACAAGACGTTCAGCCATGACCGTACAGACCGCCATTGCCGGCGTGTCCGGCCGCATGGGGCGCGCCTTGCTCGAAGCGGTTGCGGCCGATGCCGGCTGCGCGCTGCATGCCGCCATTGACCGCCCCGGCAGCCCGCTGGTGGGGCAGGACGCCGGCGCCGCCTGGGGCGCTGCCAGCGGGGTGAAGGTCACCGACCAGCCGGCCGCCGCCCTGCGGGGCGCGCAGGCCTTGATCGACTTCACCCGCCCCGAAGCCACCTTCGCTTATCTCGATGCCTGCGTGGCAGCCGGGGTGCCGCTGGTGATCGGCACCACCGGCTTCGACGAGGCCGGCCGCGCACGCATTGCGGCGGCGGCGCGGCAGATTCCCATCGTGTTCGCGCCCAACATGAGCGTGGGCGTGAACCTCTTGATGAAGCTGGCCGAACTCGCCGCCCGGGTGCTCGCCGATGGCTACGACATCGAGATCATCGAGGCGCACCACCGCCACAAGGTCGATGCGCCTTCCGGCACCGCGCTCGGGTTGGGGCAGGCCGTTGCCCGCGCCATCGACCGCGATCTGGCCCGCTGCGCCGTGTACGGCCGCGAGGGCGTCACCGGCGAGCGCGACCCCAAGACCATCGGCTTTGCCACCGTGCGCGGCGGCGACATTGTCGGCGACCACACGTTGTTGTTCGCCGGCGTCGGCGAGCGCGTCGAACTCACCCACAAGGCCAGCAGCCGCGCCACCTTCGCGCAGGGTGCGCTGCGCGCAGCCAAGTGGCTGCAGGTCCGTGCGCCGGGCCTGTACGACATGCGCGACGTATTGGGCTTGAAATAGCCATCTGAGAATCGCACTCACAGGAAACGAACATGAACGCCGTCAAGGTCTACAGTACCGGCACCTGCCCCATCTGCGTCAAGGCCAAGGCCTTTCTCGACAAGCGCGGCATCGGCTACGACGAGGTCCGCATCGATCTCGACCGCGAGGCGATGAAGGAATTCGCCGTCGTCACCCACGGCGCGCGCACGGTGCCGCAGATCGTCGTCGACGGCACCTGCATCGGCGGCTTCACCGAACTGACCGAGCTCGACATGGACGGCGCGCTGGATCACCTCCAGCCCTGATCCGGGCGGGGAGAGCGCCCGCTCAAGCATCGTCGGGCATTGAAGCCAGGCGCCAGTTCGGCTACAATTGCGGCATTCAAGTTCAGGCGGGTTCGCGCAAGCGGCCCGCCTGAATTTTGTCACCTGCACCACGCTTACTGCTTTCCGGAGTCTCCCTTGTCACGTGCCCAGCCCGCCATCCTTGTTTTAGCTGACGGTTCGGTTTTTCGCGGCCTGTCCATCGGCGCCGACGGTGTCACCACCGGTGAGGTGGTGTTCAATACATCAATGACCGGTTACCAGGAAATCCTCACCGATCCTTCGTATTCCCGTCAGATCGTGACGCTGACCTATCCCCACATCGGCAACACCGGAATCAACGTCGAAGACGTCGAGGCTGACCGGATTCATGCCGCCGGCCTGGTGGTGCGCGACGTGCCGCGCCGGTATTCCAACTTCCGTGCCGGATCTTCGCTGCCCGACTATCTCAAGCGCCAGAACGTCGTGGCGATCGCCGATATCGACACGCGGCGGCTGACGCGCATCCTGCGGGAAAAGGGCGCGCAGAGCGGCTGCATCATGGCGGGCGCGCTGGATGAGACGAAGGCGCTCGAGGCCGCGCGGGCCTTCCCCGGCCTGGCGGGCATGGATCTCGCCAAGGTGGTGAGCGCGCCGGCGATGTACGAATGGACTGAGACCGAATGGAAGCTCGGGCGCGGCTACGGCCAGCTGACCGAGCCGCGTTTCCACGTGGTGGGCTTCGATTACGGCGTCAAGCGCAACATTCTGCGCATGCTGGCCGAGCGCGGCTGCCGGCTGACCGTGCTGCCCGCCACCGCCACCGCGGCCGAGGCGATGGCGTTGAAGCCGGACGGCATTTTCCTTTCCAACGGCCCCGGCGATCCGGAGCCGTGCGAGTACGCGATCCAGGCGATCGGCGAACTGGTGGCGGCGAAGATCCCGACCTTCGGCATCTGCCTTGGCCACCAGCTGTTGGCGCTTGCCTCGGGCGCCAGGACCGTCAAGATGAAGTTCGGCCACCACGGCGCCAACCACCCGGTCAAGGACCTCGACAGCGGTCGGGTGGCGATCACCAGCCAGAATCACGGCTTTGCGGTGGACCCGGCGACCCTGCCCGCCAATCTGCGCAGCACCCACGTCTCGCTGTTCGACGGCTCGCTGCAGGGCATCGCGCGTACCGATGTCCCCGCATTCAGCTTCCAGGGTCACCCGGAAGCCAGCCCCGGCCCGCACGACGTGAGCTATTTGTTCGACCGATTTATCAAGCTGATGGCCGATCACGCCGGAGCACACTGATCATGCCCAAGCGCACTGACCTAAAAAGCATCCTCATCATCGGCGCCGGCCCCATCGTCATCGGGCAGGCGTGCGAGTTCGACTATTCCGGCGCCCAGGCCTGCAAGGCGCTGCGCGAGGAGGGCTACAAGGTCATCCTCGTCAACAGCAATCCGGCGACGATCATGACCGACCCGGACATGGCCGACGTCACCTACATCGAGCCGATCACCTGGCAGGTGGTCGAGAAGATCATCGAGGCCGAGCGCCCCGATGCGCTGCTGCCGACCATGGGCGGGCAGACCGCGTTGAACTGTGCGCTCGACCTGGCCAAGCATGGCGTGCTGGAAAAATACGGCGTCGAGATGATCGGCGCCTCGAAAGAGGCCATCGACAAGGCGGAAGACCGCGAAAAATTCAAGGTCGCAATGACCAGGATCGGTCTTGCTTCGGCGCGTTCGTCGATCGCCCACAGCCTAGAAGAGGCCCTGCAGGTGCAGGCGGCGCTGGGCTTCCCGTCGATCATCCGGCCGTCGTTCACCATGGGCGGCTCGGGCGGCGGCATCGCCTACAACCGCGACGAGTTCGTCGCCATCTGCGAACGCGGCCTGGAGGCCTCGCCCACCCATGAGCTGCTGATCGAGGAATCGCTGCTCGGCTGGAAAGAATACGAGATGGAGGTTGTGCGCGACCGCAAGGACAACTGCATCATCATCTGCTCGATCGAGAACTTCGACCCGATGGGCGTGCACACCGGCGACTCCATCACCGTTGCCCCGGCGCAGACGCTGACCGACAAGGAATACCAGATCATGCGCAACGCCAGCCTCGCGGTGTTGCGCGAGATCGGCGTCGAAACCGGCGGCTCCAACGTGCAGTTCTCCATCAATCCCGAGGACGGCCGCATGGTGGTGATCGAGATGAACCCGCGGGTGTCTCGATCAAGCGCGCTGGCATCGAAGGCGACCGGCTTTCCGATCGCCAAGGTGGCGGCCAAGCTGGCGGTCGGCTACACCCTCGACGAGTTGCAGAACGACATCACCGGTGGGGCGACCCCGGCCTCGTTCGAGCCGTCGATCGATTACGTTGTGACCAAGATCCCGCGCTTCGCCTTCGAGAAGTTCCCGCAGGCCGACGACCGCCTGACCACGCAGATGAAATCGGTGGGCGAGGTGATGGCGATCGGCCGCAGCTTCCAGGAATCGCTGCAGAAAGCGCTGCGCGGGCTGGAAGTCGGCGCCGACGGCTTCGACCCCAAGACCACCGACCGGGAAGAGATCGAAGCCGAGCTGATATCGCCCGGTCCCGATCGCATCTGGTATGTCGGCGATGCATTCCGCGTCGGCATGAGCCTGGATGAAATCCACGCGCTGTCGAAAATCGACCCATGGTTCCTCGACCAGATCGAGCAGCTGATCGAGCTTGAGACTTCGCTGGCCGGACGCGCCCTGGTCGACCTGGGGCGCGACGAACTGCGCCAGTTCAAGCGCGCCGGCTTCTCCGACCGCCGTCTGGCCAGATTGCTGGATACGGACCAGCACGCGGTGCGCGCGCGCCGCACCGAGCTGGCGCTGCACCCGGTCTACAAGCGGGTCGATACCTGCGCGGCCGAGTTTTCCACGCAGACCGCCTACATGTACTCGACCTACGAGGAAGAGTGCGAGGCGCATCCGACCGACGCGAAGAAGATCATGGTGCTGGGCGGCGGACCGAACCGCATCGGCCAGGGCATCGAGTTCGACTACTGCTGCGTGCACGCGGCGCTGGCGCTGCGCGAGAACGGATTCGAGACCATCATGGTCAACTGCAACCCGGAGACCGTGTCGACCGATTACGACACTTCCGACCGCCTGTACTTCGAGCCGCTGACGCTGGAAGATGTGCTGGAGATCGTCCGCATCGAGAAGCCCTTCGGCGTGATCGTGCAGTACGGCGGGCAGACGCCGCTGAAGCTGGCGCGCGATCTGGAACGGAATAGCGTGCCCATCATCGGCACCAGCCCCGACATGATCGACGCCGCAGAAGACCGCGAGCGCTTCCAGCAGATGCTGCACGACCTGGGCCTCAAGCAGCCGCCCAACCGCACAGCGCGCAACCCGGAAAGCGCCATCCGCATGGCCGAGGAAATCGGCTACCCGCTGGTGGTGCGCCCGTCTTATGTTTTGGGCGGCCGTGCGATGGAAATCGTGCGCGAGGAAGCCGACCTGCGGCGCTACATGACCGAGGCGGTGAAGGTATCGAACAAGTCGCCAGTGCTGCTCGACCGTTTTTTGAACGACGCCATTGAGGTCGATGTCGATGCGCTGTCCGACGGCGAGCAGGTGGTGATCGGCGGCATCATGCAGCACATCGAGCAGGCCGGCGTGCATTCGGGCGATTCGGCGTGTTCGCTGCCGCCCTACAGCCTGTCGCAGGACGTGCTGGACGTGATGCGCCGCCAGACGGTGGCGATGGCGAAGGCGCTCAAAGTGGTCGGCTTGATGAACGTACAGTTCGCGATCCAGGGCGACACCGTATACGTGCTGGAAGTGAACCCGCGCGCGTCGCGCACCGTGCCCTTCGTGTCCAAGGCCATCGGCGCGCCGCTGGCGAAGATCGCCGCGCGCGCGATGGCGGGCATTTCGCTGAAATCGCAGGCATTCGAAAAAGAGATCATACCGCCGTATTTCTCGGTGAAAGAGGCGGTGTTCCCGTTCCGCAAGTTTCCCGGGGTGGACACCATTCTCGGCCCGGAAATGAAATCGACCGGAGAAGTCATGGGGGTGGGCGACAATTTCGGCGAGGCCTTCGTCAAGTCGCAGCTGGCGTCGAGTTCCGAACTGCCGAAGCCGGGCGGACGCGCCTTTGTCAGCGTGCGTTCGGGCGACCGTGACGCCATCGTCGAGTTGGCGCAGGCGCTGCGAGACCTCGGCTTCAGCCTGGTCGCCACGCGCGGCACCGCGCAGGCGATCGAGTCGGCGGGGATCCCGGTTGTCATCGTCAACAAGGTCAAGGAAGGCCGCCCGCACATCGTCGACATGATCAAGAACGGCGATATCGATTTCATCGTCAACGTGGTCGAAGACAAGAAGGCAGTGAAGGATTCCTACGCCATCCGCGCCGAGGCGCTGGCGCGCCGGGTCGTGTACTTCACCACACTGGCCGGCGCGCACGCCGCCTGCATGGGCATGCGGCATGGCGACGGACTCGAAGTGTATTCCCTGCAGGCGCTGCATCAGCGCCTGCGCTGACCAGAAAGGCAAGCTTGTGAACAAATTCCCCATCACTGTCGTGGGCGCAGAAAAGATGCGTGCCGAGTTGCAGCATCTGAAAAGCGTGGAGCGTCCTGCCGTGATCCAGGCGATTGCCGAGGCGCGCGCGCAGGGCGACCTGTCGGAAAACGCCGAATACGATGCCGCCAAGGAAAAACAGGGTTTCATCGAAGGCCGCATCGCCGACCTTGAGGGCAAGCTTTCCAACGCCCAGATCATTGATCCCAAGACGCTGGACGCGGATGGCCGCATTGTTTTTGGCGCAACGGTTGAACTGGAAGACGCCGGGTCGGGCGATACCGTCACCTATCAGATCGTCGGCGACGACGAGGCCGACATCAAGCAGGGCATGATTTCCGTGTCGTCGCCGATCGCACGCGCGCTGATCGGCAAATATGCCGGCGATAGCGCCGCGGTGCAGGCACCGGGCGGCGTGCGCCACTACGAAGTGCTGGACGTCCAATACAAATAATGCGGCGTTTCTGGGACGGCCTCGCCGGGATGATGCTGGTGTTGTGGATCGGCGGTGTATGGGCGATCGGATATGTCGCCGCGCCGGTGCTGTTTGCCAGTATGGGCGACAAGCAACTGGCCGGGATGCTGGCCGGCAAGCTGTTCGAGGTGATGGCGTGGATCGGCATCGCTGCCGCGGCCTATCTGCTGGTTTATCGCATCGCGCGCGACGGCGGCGGTGCGCTGAAAACGCTGTTTTTCTGGACGGTGGCGGTGATGCTGGCGCTGGTCCTGATCGGCCTGTTCGGCATCCAGCCCATCATGCAGGGCCTGAAGGACCAGGCCATGCCGCATGCCGTGATGCAAAGCGTGTTTGCCGACCGCTTTGCGCGCTGGCACGGCATATCCAGCATTCTCTACCTGCTCCAGAGCGCGCTGGGCTTGCTGCTGGTGTGGCGTTCGGGGCTGGCGCGATAAGCCCCGCCAGGCGGCAATCAGCCCGGCAGTGCGATGACCGGTTTGGCGGCGGCGCGATAAATCACCAGTACCTTGCCGATTTGCTGCACCGGCGCCGCGCCGGTGGCGGTGCAGATTTCCTCCAGCCAGGCGCGGCGCGTATCGGGTTCGTTGCTGGCGGCCTTGATCTTGATCAGCTCGTGTGCGCTCAGCGCCTGGTCGATCTCCTTCAAAACGGCAGCCGTCAAACCCTGGTTTCCGATCATGACCACCGGCTGGCGCGTGTGTGCCAGCCCCTTCAGGAATTGCCGTTGTGCGGGCGTGAGTGGTTTCATGCTTGTTCCTTAAATTCGAGCGCGGATTGTAGCCGATAGACGACATGGCGCAGAAACCGAAGCGAACCAAATCGGGCAGTGCCTGGATGCACGAGCATGTGACCGATCCCTACGTCAAAAAGGCGCAGCAGGACGGCTACCGTTCGCGCGCCGCGTATAAATTGCTGGAAATCGATAAGCGCGACCATCTGTTGCGTCCCGGCATGACGGTGGTGGATCTGGGGGCGGCGCCCGGCAGCTGGTGCCAGGTGGCGGTGCAGAAGATGAAACAGCAGGGCAGGGTGCTGGCGATCGACCTGCTGCCGATGGCGCCCATCCCCGGCGTCGACAGCCTGGAAGGCGACTTCACCGAGCCGGCGGCCCTGGCCTGGCTGGAAGAAAAGTTGCGGTCCGGGCGGGTTGACCTTGTTTTAAGCGATATGGCGCCCAATATTAGTGGGGTGATGCTGTCCGATCAGGCACGACAGTATGAGTTGTGCGAGTTGGCGCTCGATTTTTCCGTGAACTGGTTGAAACCTGACGGCGTTTTTCTCGTCAAAGTGTTTCAAGGCGTCGGCTTCGAGGATTTTCGGGCGCGGATGCGGCAGGCATTCGAACAGGTGCTGATCCGCAAGCCCGAGGCCTCGCGCGATCGCAGTGCAGAGGTTTATCTGCTGGGGCGCCGACCCGTTGCGGCAAGGGTTGCGGCAGATGAAACTGCCGTGACAAGCCGGCAAGAGTCGGACTAGAATGAATCCAGGCGTGCTGTGCTGGGTTTAAACGTGCTGCGCTTGAGTTAAATGTGCTGCACCAAGGAGTAAGTGTGAATAATTTGTCCAAAAACATCGCTGTCTGGCTGATCATCGCCGTCGTCCTGATGACGGTCTTCAACCAGTTCGGCGCGCAGCGCACCACGCAGACGCAGATGCCGTACTCGCAGTTCATCGAGGAGGTGCGCCAGCAGCAGATCACCAAGGTGGTGATCGAGGGCAACGTGCTGAAGGGCGAGCGCAGCGACGGCCAGCGCTTCACCAGCTACGCGCCGAGCGATCCGTGGATGGTGTCCGACCTGTTGAAGAACAACGTGTCGGTCGAGGCCAAGCCGGAAGAGCAGCCGTCGTTCCTGGTGAGCATGCTGATTTCGTGGTTCCCCATGCTGCTGCTGCTCGGCGTCTGGATCTTCTTCAGGCGCCAGATGCAGGGGGGCGGGAAGGGGGGCGCGTTCTCGTTCGGCAAGAGCCGGGCTCGCTTGCTTGACGAGAATACCAACCCGGTGACCTTTGCCGACGTGGCGGGTTGCGACGAGGCCAAGGAAGACGTGGCCGAACTGGTGGATTTCCTGAAAGACCCGACCCGATTCCAGAAACTGGGCGGCCATATCCCGCGCGGCGTGCTGATGGTGGGCCCGCCGGGCACGGGTAAAACCCTGCTGGCGCGCTCGATCGCGGGCGAAGCCAAGGTTCCGTTCTTCAGCATTTCGGGCTCGGATTTCGTCGAAATGTTCGTCGGCGTCGGCGCCGCACGTGTGCGCGACATGTTCGAGCAGGCGAAGAAGAGTTCGCCCTGCATCATCTTCATCGACGAGCTTGACGCCGTCGGCCGCCAGCGTGGCGCGGGCCTGGGCGGCGGCAACGACGAGCGCGAGCAGACCCTGAACCAGCTGCTGGTGGAAATGGACGGCTTCGAGGCGACTGCCGGCGTCATCGTCATCGCCGCGACCAACCGTCCCGACGTGCTCGACCCGGCGTTGCTGCGTCCGGGCCGTTTCGACCGCCAGGTGGTGGTGGGCCTGCCCGATATCCGCGGCCGCGAGCAGATCCTGCTGGTGCACATGCGCAAGGTTCCGGTCGCCCCCGACGTGCGCGCCGATATTCTGGCGCGCGGCACGCCCGGCATGTCCGGCGCCGATCTTGCGAACCTGATCAACGAAGCCGCCCTGTTCGCCGCCCGCGGCAACAAGCGCCTGGTCGACATGGACGATTTCGAGAAGGCCAAGGACAAGATCCTGATGGGCGCCGAGCGCAAGTCCATGGTGATCACGCCCGAGGACAAGAAGAAAACCGCTTACCACGAGTCGGGCCATGCGGTGGTCGGCATGTCCCTGCCGGGCTGCGACCCGGTGCACAAGGTGACCGTCATTCCGCGCGGCCGCGCCTTGGGCGTGACCATGTCGCTGCCGGAAATGGACCGTTTCAGCCTGTACAAGGATCAAATGCTGGAACAGATCAGCATGCTGTTCGGCGGCCGGGTGGCCGAGGAGATTTTTGTCGGCAGTATCTCGACGGGCGCATCGAACGATTTCGAGCGCGCCACCAGCATCGCGCGCGACATGGTGACGCGCTACGGCATGTCCGAAGCCCTGGGCCCCAGGGTCTACGGCGAAAACGAGGGCGAGGTGTTCCTGGGGCGTTCGGTGACCACGCACAAGAACATGAGCGAAGCCACCATGCAGAAGATCGACGCCGAAATTCGCCGCATCCTGGACGAGCAATACGCCGTGGCGAAGAAAATCCTCACCGACAACCGCGACAAGGTCGAGGCGATGACAGCGGCCCTGCTGGAATACGAAACCATTGATGCCGATCAGATCGGCGACATCATGGCAGGGCGTCCGGTGCGTCCGCCCAAGCCCCTCGCCACCACCCCGCCGCCTGCGGGCGGCGACAAGCCGAGCGCGCCGGCACCGACCACGCAGCCCGTGCAGGAAGCCTGAACGGGGATTCGGGTTAACGCACTACAATGGAGGGGCTTAGGCTCCTCTTTTTTATGTCCTGTCTCCACGTCGGTTCGCACCGCTTCTCCCTGGCAAGGCCCCTCGTCATGGGCATCGTCAACGTCACGCCCGATTCGTTTTCGGATGGGGGCCGTCTGGACGATTCCCGTGCGGCGATCCGGCATGCGCTGAAGTTGCTGGAAGAGGGCGCCGACATCCTCGACGTCGGAGGAGAATCCACACGCCCCGGCGCGGCGGCCGTGGCCGTCGACGAGGAAATCCGCCGCGTGCTGCCGGTAATCGAGGCGCTTGCCGGCCGCGGCTGCGCGGTGTCGATCGACACGATGAAGCCCGAGGTGATGCGGGCGGCGCTCGGCGCCGGCGCGGCCATGGTGAACGATGTGATGGCCCTGCGCGCACCCGGTGCGCTGGAGGCTGTGACGGCGTCCGCTGCGGCGGTGTGCCTGATGCATATGCAGGGCGAGCCGCAGCGGATGCAGCAGGCGCCCTGCTATACCGATGTGGTGGAAGAGGTGAAAGGCTTCCTGCAGGAGCGCGTTGCTGCCTGCGAGGCGGCAGGAATCGGCCGCGAGCGGCTGGTGATCGACCCGGGCTTCGGCTTCGGCAAGACGCTGGAACACAATCTGGCTTTGCTCAGGCATTTGAATCGCCTGGCTGAACTGGGCGTGCCGGTGCTTGCCGGCCTGTCGCGCAAGTCCATGCTGGGCACGCTGACCGGACGCGATGTCGGGGCGCGCGAATTCGCCGGGGTGGCGGCGCATCTGGCTGCCGTGGCGCGCGGCGCGCGGCTGGTCCGGGTACACAATGTAGCGGCCATGCGCGACGCGCTGGTCATCTGGAATGCAGTGGAGGAGCAACAGGATGGGACGTAAGTATTTCGGTACCGACGGCGTGCGCGGCAGGGTGGGCGAGTCCCCCATTACCCCTGAATTTGTCATGCATCTGGGCTACGCCGCCGGCCAGGTGCTGGTGGCCGATCGCGGCAGCCTGCCCCCGAACCAGCATCCGACCGTGTTGATCGGCAAGGATACCCGCATCTCCGGCTACATGCTGGAGGCCGCGCTGGAAGCGGGCTTCACTGCCGCCGGGGTGAATGTTCTGATGACCGGTCCGATGCCGACGCCGGCAGTGGCGTATCTGACGCGCGCCCTGCGCCTGCAGGCCGGGGTGGTGATCTCGGCTTCGCACAATCCATTCGAGGACAACGGCATCAAGTTTTTCTCGGCCGACGGACAAAAATTGCCCGACAGCGTGGAGGAAGCCATCGAGGCACGGCTGGATCATCCGATCGTGACGGTCGAGGCGCGCCAGCTGGGGCGTGCCCGCCGCATCGAGGATGCCGCGGCGCGCTACATCGAGTTTTGCAAGAGCACTTTCCCCAATCACCTCGACCTGCGCGGCATGCGGATCGTGGTCGACTGCGCGCACGGCGCGACCTACCACATCGCCCCGCACGTCCTGCACGAGCTGGGGGCCGAGGTGATTGCCATCGGCAACGAGCCGAATGGCTTCAATATCAACGATGAATGCGGCGCGACATATACCAAAGCGTTGTCGGACGCTGTGCGCGCCCATCATGCGGATCTGGGCATCGCACTCGACGGCGACGGCGACCGCCTGATGATGGCCGACGCGGCGGGGCGGATTTACGACGGCGACCAGCTGATCTACGTCATTGCACGCCATCGCATCCAGAGCGGCTACATGAAGGGCGGCGTGGTCGGCACCCTGATGACCAATCTCGGCATGGAGCACGCATTGGGACGGATCAATATCCCGTTCGAGCGCGCCAGGGTGGGCGACCGTTATGTTCTCGAGCGGCTCCATGCCAACGGCTGGATGCTCGGGGGCGAGTCCTCCGGGCATATCCTGTGCCTCGACAAGCACACGACCGGTGACGGGATCGTGTCAGCCCTGCAGGTGCTGCGCGCCTTGCGTGAGTCCGGAGAGGCCCTGGAAACGATGACCGCCGATCTGGCCATTTATCCCCAGGTCATGATCAATGTCCGGGTGGCAAAAGGCTTCAGGCTGGGGGCAGTGCCGGCGGTCAGCGCTTCGGTCGCCGAAGTCGAGGCGGCCTTGAACGGCAACGGGCGAGTCGTCCTTCGCGCGTCCGGCACCGAGCCGCTGATCCGCGTGATGGTGGAGGGACGCGATGCGGATCAGGTCCGACACACGGCTGAAACAATAGCCGCCGTTGTAAGGACTGCGGCCGCGGCCGGGTGATTTCCCGTCCTGAAATATAAATGTAATATTCGCCCGTTAGTATGGCGACGTCGCCCATGCGGCAACGTCAACTACTACCGGAGATTTGCATGCACACACTCAACAAACTGGCTCAAGGTGCCATAGCCACGATCCTTGGCCTGGCCGTCTCTGTCAGCGCGCTGGCCGCCGACATCACGGGCGCGGGCGCAACCTTCCCTTACGCCGTTTACGCCAAATGGGCCGAAGCCTATCAGGCTGCAACCGGTAACAAGGTCAACTACCAGGCCATCGGCTCGTCGGGCGGCGTCAAGCAGATCAAGGCCCGGACCGTCAATTTTGGCGGCACCGACGCACCGCTCAAGCAATCAGACCTGGATGCGGCGAAGCTGGTGCAGTTTCCATCCGTAATGGGTGGCGTGACCATCGTCATGAACGTTCCCGGCATTGCCTCGGGAAAGTTGAAGCTGGACGGCGTCACCGCCGCCGACATCTTCCGCGGCGCCACCACCCGATGGAACGCCCCCGCCATCGCCAGGCTGAACCCCGGCGTCACCCTGCCGAATATGGCCATTACCGTGACGCATCGTTCGGACGGTTCGGGCACCACCTACGCGTTCACCCACTATCTGGCCAAGCAGTCGGCGGCTTTCCTGCGCGAGGTCGGCGCAGGCAACACGGTCAACTGGCCGTCCAACGCAGTGGGCGGCAAGGGGAACGCGGGGGTCGCCGCCAACGTGCGGAAGATCAAGGGCACGATCGGTTATGTGGATATCGCCGATGCGATGAAGAACAAAATGAATTACGTTGCGCTGAAGAATCGCGCCGGCAACTATATTGTGCCGAGCCAGCAGGCGGTTGCCGACGCGGCTGCCGGCGCCAATTTCAAGGTCAAGGGCATGGCGCCCGACCTGCTGGACCAGTCGCACAAGAACGCCTGGCCCATCACCAGCGCCACCTACATCCTGGCGTATGAAAAAGGCGCCGATGCTGCCAAACAGAAAGGGATCGTGGACTTCTTTACCTGGTCCTTGAACAGGGGGCAGGGCATGGCTGCCGACCTCGGCTTTGTGGCGTTGCCGCCCAACGTCGTGAAGATGGTCGAAACCGAGATGAAAAATATCAAATAAGGCTTTGTCGAGCCGACTTGATCGAATGCCGGGGGCGGCCGCCGCCTTCGGCTTTCTGCGAAAGCGCCTGCCTGTTCCGGCGGGTGCTCCCGCAGATAACAATTAAACCGATAGGCACCCCGCCGTGAGTAAGCCCAGTGTAACCGCCGGAATCGATCTGCATGCAAGGCAGGTCAGGATGTTCCGCTTGCAGGACAAATTTTTTCATCACTCCACCCAGCTATTTGCCTTTGTCGTCCTGGCGGCATTGGTGGGGATTCTGGTGTCGCTTACCTACGAAGCCTGGCCCAGCATCAAGGCATTCGGTCCGTCCTTCCTGTGGACCAATATCTGGAGCGTGCCGGATGACGAGTACGGCGCGCTGGCCGCCATTTACGGTACGGTCGTGACGTCCGTTCTGGCTTTGTTGATTGCGGTGCCGATCAGTTTCGGCATCGCTCTGTTCCTGACCGAAACCTGCCCGGTGTGGTTGCGTCGCCCCCTGGGGACCGCGATCGAATTGCTGGCAGGCATCCCCTCGATTGTGTACGGCATCTGGGGCCTGTTCGTGTTTGCGCCGCTGTTTGCCGACCATATCCAGCCCCTCCTGCAGGCGCTGCTGGGCGATGTGCCGGTGATCGGCGGCTGGTTTTCCGGCCCGCCCATCGGCGTCGGCATCCTGACGGCGAGCATTGTGCTGTCGCTGATGGTGATTCCCTTCATCGCTTCGGTCATGCGCGACGTGTTCGAAACCGTGCCGCACGTGCTGAAGGAGTCCGCCTATGGCCTGGGCTGCACCACCTGGGAAGTGGCGCGCAGTGTCGTGCTGCCTTACACCCGCGTCGGCGTCATCGGCGGCATCATGCTGGGACTGGGGCGGGCGCTGGGCGAGACCATGGCAGTCACTTTCGTGATCGGCAACGCCAACCGCATTAACGGCAGCCTGTTTGCGCCGGGCACCTCGATCGCGTCCACCCTGGCGAACGAGTTCGGCGAGGCCGATCCCGGTCTGCATATCGCTTCCCTGTTTGAACTGGGCCTGGTGCTGTTCGTCATCACCTTCGTCGTGCTGGCGATTTCGCGCTGGCTGATCAGCCGCAGCATGGGCTCGGAGGGGCTGTAGATCATGATGAGCCTGTACACCCGCCGCATCTGGATCAACCGCATCGGCATCACCCTGTCCATGCTGGCGATGAGCCTTGGGTTGATTGCGTTGCTGTGGATTTTGTGGACGCTGTTTTCCAGGGGAGTTGCCGCCCTGAGCTGGGATTTGTTCACCCAGGACACCCCTTCGCCAGGCACCGAGGGCGGCGGCCTGCGCAATGCCATCGTCGGCAGCGGTCTGATCCTGTTTTTTTCCATGCTGATCTCGACGCCGATCGGCATTCTGGCCGGGATTTATCTGGCCGAGTACGGGCGCGTCTCGAAATTTGCATCGTTCACCCGCTTCATGACCGACATCATGCTGTCGGCCCCCTCCATCGTCATCGGCCTGTTCGTGTACGCGCTGTTCGTGGTGACCACCGGCGGGTTTTCGGGTTGGGCGGGGGCGCTGGCGCTGGCGCTGATCGCCATCCCGGTGGTGGTGCGCACCACCGAAAACATGCTGAAGCTGGTGCCGACCAGCCTGCGCGAAGCGGCCTTTGCGGTGGGTGCGCCACGCTGGCAGGTTTCGCTCAAGGTCACCTTGCGTGCAGTCAAATCCGGCGTGGTGACCGGCGTGCTGCTGGCGATGGCGCGCATTACCGGAGAAACCGCGCCGCTGTTGTTTACCGCGCTGAATAACCAGTTCTTCAGCACCAATATGTCAGAACCGATGGGCAACCTGCCGGTGGTGATTTTCCAGTTCGCGTTGAGCCCGTATGACAACTGGGTCAACCTGGCCTGGGGCGGGGCGCTGTTGATTGCCCTTCTGGTGTTGGCGGTCAACATCGGTGTGCGCATCGTTTTCCGCAACAAGGTCAAACGTTAATTTCCCCGGAGCTACGCTGTGTTCAATCAATCCATGCCCGATCAAGCCATGCCGCCCGACGAAAATATTGCGCTGCAGGTCCGCAATCTGGATTTCTTTTATGGCGATTTCAAAGGCCTCAACAATGTCAATCTGGATGTCGCCAACAAGAAGGTGACCGCCTTCATCGGACCTTCCGGTTGCGGCAAATCCACCTTGCTGCGCACCTTCAATCGCATGTATGACCTGTATCCGGGACAGCGCGCCGAAGGGCAGATTATTTTTCATGGCAAGAATCTGCTCGACAAGAGCCAGGACGTGAACCTTGTACGCGCCAAGATCGGCATGGTGTTCCAGAAGCCAACGCCGTTTCCCATGACGATCTATGAAAACATTGCTTTTGGCGTTCGCCTGTATGAGCGAATGTCGAAAAGCGCAATGGACGATCGCGTCGAATGGGCCCTCAACAAGGCCGCGCTGTGGGGTGAAGTGAAGGACAAGTTGCAGCAGAACGGTCTGTCGCTTTCTGGCGGCCAGCAACAGCGCTTGTGCATCGCGCGCGCGGTCGCGGTCAAACCCGACATCGTGCTGCTGGACGAGCCGACTTCGGCACTGGACCCGATTTCCACCGCCAAGATCGAAGAACTCATCAATGAGCTGAAGAGTGAATACACCATCGCCATCGTCACTCACAACATGCAGCAGGCCGCGCGGGTTTCCGACTTCACGGCCTTCATGTACCTGGGTGAGCTTATCGAATTCAACGAAACCGGCACGATCTTCATGCAGCCGGTCAAGAAGCAGACCGAAGACTACATTACCGGCCGATTCGGCTGATTCCCCGGTGTGCGCGACGCTTGGGCGGTTGACCGCCGGGCCCGTTGCGCTTACCATCGCGCACTTTTGTTTGGCGGAATCCCATGCGCAAGAAGCTTGTAGCCGGTAACTGGAAAATGCATGGCAGCCTGGCCGAAAACGCCGCGTTGCTGTCCGCACTCAAGCCTGCCCTGGCCGGTATCGAGGCCGTGGTTTGCGTGCCTTTTCCGTACCTGGCGCAGGCGCAGGCCGAACTCACCGGATCGTCGATCGCCTGGGGCGCGCAAAACGTGTGCGAGGAGGCCAAGGGCGCGTTCACCGGCGAAGTGTCGGCGTCCATGCTGCTCGATTTTGGCTGCACGTATGTGATCGTCGGTCATTCCGAGCGGCGCAGCCTGTACGGCGAATCCGACACACTGGTAGCGCGCAAATACGTGGCGGCACAGGCGGCGGGTTTGACGCCCATCCTGTGCGTCGGCGAATCGCTGGCCGAGCGCGAGTCGGGCGTGACCGAAGCGGTCGTCTCGCGTCAGCTCGATGCCGTGATTGACGCGGCAGGGGTGGCTTCGCTGGCCAAGGCCGTGATCGCGTATGAGCCGGTATGGGCGATCGGCACCGGCAAAACCGCCTCGCCGGAACAGGCGCAAGCTGTGCACGCCTTCATTCGCGGCAGGGTCGCTGCACTCGATGCGAGCGTGGCAGGCCAGCTTGTCATCCAGTATGGGGGTAGCGTAAAAGCCGCGAATGCGGCAGAATTGATGGCTCAGCCCGATATTGATGGCGGCCTGATTGGCGGCGCTTCACTGGTCGCCGACGAGTTCGTCGCGATTTGCCGGGCAGCAGCCAAGTAAGAGTCAAATATGGAAACATTGTTCTGGATCCTTCACGTTATTGTTGCCATCACGGTCATCGCGCTGGTGTTGCTGCAGCACGGCAAGGGGGCGGACATGGGCGCGGCATTTGGCAGCGGGTCGTCCGGCAGCCTGTTCGGCGCCACGGGTTCGGCCAATTTTCTCAGCCGCAGCACTGCCATCGTGGCGACACTGTTTTTCCTGACCAGTCTGGGCCTGGCCTATTTCGGACTGCAGCAACACAAGCCGACCAGTGTGCTGGATCGCACAAAGGTACCGGCGACCACGACGCAGCCTGCTGCGCCTGCGCAGGTTCCGGGCGAGAATGGCGGTTCGAAAGCGAGGGACATTCCGCAGTAAAATTTACCTTGGTTGAACGTTCCCGTTCAACCGAAATTTGAAGGGCGTATGCCCTTTGGCCCATGTGGTGGAATTGGTAGACACGCTATCTTGAGGGGGTAGTGACTTAGGTCGTGGGAGTTCGAGTCTCCCCGTGGGCACCATCGAATTTCCTGATTTGTTCATTAGCATTCGCTATCGAATAAGCTTTTGATTGTTAAGGGAAAAGTACGTATTTTTCGGCTTGACAGTCGACGCCCAGCGCTAATACACTCGGGCCATAATTACTCAACAGCCTGACGTGGGCGTAGACGGAGGAACCCGGTGCTGGAGAACTACCTCCCCATTCTGTTGTTCATTCTGGTCGGGCTGGCCTTTGGTATTGGCCCAATCATTGCAGGTGGCCTGCTGGCCCCGAATCGTCCCGATAGCGAAAAACTCTCGCCCTACGAATGTGGTTTCGAGGCGTTCGAGGATGCGCGCATGAAGTTCGACGTGCGCTACTACCTGGTTGCCATTCTTTTCATTCTGTTCGATCTGGAAATCGCCTTTCTTTTCCCTTGGGCGATTGTGCTGGAAGAAATCGGCTCGGCCGGTTTTGTCGCCATGATGGTGTTCCTCGGCATCCTGGTGATCGGCTTCATCTATGAATGGATGAAGGGGGCGCTGGAATGGGAGTAAGGCTTTTGAGCTCTTGGGCGAGGGGCTTCATGCGCAGCATGGGGATCGACCCGGCGAAAAGGCTTGCCCGCGACATTGAGGGCGCCAGGTCATGAGCATCGAAGGCGTACTCGAACAGGGTTTTGTCACCGCCAAGGCCGACCAGCTGATCAACTACATGCGCACCGGCTCGATGTGGCCGATGACCTTTGGTCTGGCATGCTGCGCGGTGGAGATGATGCACGCCGGCGCCGCACGCTACGACCTTGACCGCTTCGGCATTGTGTTCCGCGGCAGCCCCAGGCAGTCCGACGTCATGATCGTGGCGGGCACGCTGTGCAACAAGATGGCCCCCGCCCTGCGCAAGGTCTACGACCAGATGGCCGAACCGCGCTGGGTGATTTCCATGGGCTCGTGCGCCAACGGCGGCGGCTATTACCATTATTCGTATTCGGTGGTGCGCGGGTGCGACCGCATCGTACCGGTCGACATCTATGTTCCCGGCTGCCCGCCCACGGCCGAAGCGCTGCTGTTCGGCATCATCCAGCTGCAGAACAAGATCCGCCGCACCAACACCATCGCCCGCTGATTGCCCATGCCCCAGACTGTGGAAGCCCTTTCTTTGTCCCTTGAGGCCGCGCTCGGCGACGCGCTGGAGCAGTCGTTCGTCCGCCTTGACGAACTGACGCTGATCGTCAAGGTACGGCATTACGCGGCGGCGATGCGCACCCTGCGCGACCATCCCGATTGCCGTTTCGAACAGCTGATCGACCTGTGTGGCATGGATTATTCGGGCTACGGGAGTGATGGTGACAGTGACGGATCGTGGGACGGCGCCCGCTTTGCCGTGGTGGCGCATCTACTGTCGGTGTCGAACAACCAGCGTGTGCGCGTGCGTGTATTTTGCCCCGACGACGACTTGCCGCTGGTGGCGTCGATGGTCGACATCTGGCCGGCGGCCAACTGGTATGAGCGCGAAGCCTTCGACCTGTATGGCATCGTGTTTGAAGGCCATCCCGATCTGCGTCGTATCCTCACCGATTATGGCTTTATCGGCCATCCGTTCCGCAAGGACTTCCCGCTGTCCGGCAACGTCGAAATGCGTTACGACCCGACCCAGCGGCGAGTGATCTACCAACCGGTATCGATCGAGCCGCGCGAAATCACGCCACGCATCGTGCGTGACGAAAGCTACGGGGCGGGGCGCTAATGGCCGAGATCCAGAACTACACGATGAACTTCGGACCGCAGCATCCGGCCGCGCACGGCGTGCTGCGCCTGGTGCTGGAGATCGACGGCGAAGTGATCCAGCGCGCCGACCCGCACATCGGCCTGTTGCACCGCGCCACCGAGAAGCTGGCCGAGCACAAAACCTTCCTCCAGTCGGTGCCCTACATGGACCGCCTCGACTACGTGTCGATGATGGTCAACGAGCACGCCTATGTGATGGCGATTGAAAGGCTGCTCGGCATCGAGGTTCCAGAGCGCGCGCAATATATCCGCGTGATGTTCGACGAGATCACCCGCGTGCTGAATCACCTGCTGTGGCTGGGCGCGCACGCGCTCGACGTCGGCGCGATGACGGTTTTCCTGTATGCCTTCCGCGAGCGCGAGGACCTGATGGACTGCTACGAGGCGGTATCGGGTGCGCGCCTGCATGCGGCCTACTACCGTCCCGGCGGCGTCTACCGCGACCTGCCGGACACGATGCCGCAGTACGCGGCGCAGCACACCCGCAACGAGGCGACGACGAAGTCGATGAATGCCAACCGCCAGGGCTCGCTGCTTGACTTCATTGAGGATTTCACCCTCCGCTTCCCGACTTATGTCGATGAATACGAAACGCTGCTGACCGACAACCGCATCTGGAAGCAGCGCACCGTCGGCATCGGCGTGGTGTCGCCCGAGCGCGCGCTGGCGCTGGGCTTCACCGGCCCCATGCTGCGCGGCTCCGGCGTCGAGTGGGACCTGCGCAAGAAGCAGCCCTACGAAGTCTACGACCGCATGGATTTCGACATCCCTGTGGGCACCAACGGCGACTGCTACGACCGCTACCTGGTGCGGGTCGAGGAAATGCGGCAGTCCAACCGCATCGTCAGGCAGTGCGTCGACTGGCTGCGCAAGAACCCGGGCCCGGTGATCGTCGACAACCACAAGGTGGCGCCGCCCGACCGCCTGTCGATGAAGCAGAACATGGAAGAACTGATCCATCACTTCAAGCTCTTCACCGAAGGCATGCACGTGCCCGCGGGCGAAGCCTATGCCGCGGTGGAACATCCCAAGGGCGAGTTCGGCATCTACCTGGTGTCGGACGGCGCCAACAAACCCTATCGTCTGAAAATCCGCGCGCCGGGCTATGCGCATCTGTCGGCGCTCGACGAGATGAGCCGCGGCCACATGATCGCCGACGTCGTCGCCATCATCGGCACGCAGGATATTGTTTTCGGGGAGATCGACCGCTGATGGCCAATCCTGATTCAAACAGCCTTCGGCTGAGTCAAGAATCGCTCGCGCTGATCGACGCCGAGGTCGCCAAATACCCCGCCGACCGGAAGCAGTCGGCGGTCATGGCTGCGCTGCGCATCGCGCAGACTGAAAAGGGCTGGCTCAAGCCCGAACTGGTCGAGTACGTCGCGCACTATCTGGAGATGCCGCCGATCGCGGCCTACGAGGTGGCGACCTTCTACAACATGTACGACACCCAGCCGGTGGGACGTCACAAGATCACGCTGTGCACCAATCTGCCGTGCGCGCTGATGGGGGCGAACAAGATCGCCGAACACTTGAAGCAGAAACTCGGCATCGGCTTCGGCGAGACCACCGAGGACGGGCGCTACACCCTGAAGGAAGGCGAATGCATGGGGGCCTGCGGCGATGCGCCGGTGTGCCTGCACAACAACCATGCCATGCATACGCGTCTGACGTCCGAAATGGTGGATGAAATGCTGGACAAGCTGAAATGAGCCTGCTGAAGCCCACTCCCCAGGTCTGCAGCTGGACGCAGGCGCTCGACAATCCGGGCTCGCTCGCGACCTATGTCGCCCACGGCGGTTACCAGGCGCTGCGTCGCGTGATCACGGAAAATATTTCCGGCGACGCCATCATCGCCGAGCTAAAGACCAGCGCCCTGCGCGGACGCGGCGGTGCGGGCTTTCCCACCGGCCTCAAGTGGAGCTTCATGCCGCGCGCGTTTGCCGGCGACAAGTACATCGTCTGCAACAGCGACGAGGGCGAGCCGGGCACCTTCAAGGACCGCGACATCCTGCGCTACAACCCGCACCAGCTGATCGAGGGCATGGCGATCGCCGGCTACGTGCTGGGCGCGCGCATGGGCTACAACTATATCCACGGCGAGATTTTCGATTGCTACCGGATCTTCGAGGCCGCGCTGCAGGAAGCGCGTGACGCCGGCTATCTGGGCGACAGGCTGTTCGGCACCGACTTCTGTTTCCAGCTGCATGCGCACCACGGCTACGGCGCCTATATCTGCGGCGAGGAAACCGCGCTGCTGGAATCGATCGAAGGCAAGAAGGGTCAGCCGCGTTTCAAGCCGCCGTTCCCGGCGAGCTTCGGCCTCTACGGCAAGCCGACCACCATCAACAACACCGAGACGCTGGCCTCGGTGCCGTGGATCATGCAGCACGGCGGCCAGGCCTTCCTCGAACTCGGCAAGCCCAACAACGGCGGCTCCAAGCTGTTTTCGGTTTCCGGGCACGTCAACAAGCCGGGCAACTACGAAGTGCCGCTCGGCACGCCGTTTTCCGAACTGCTGGAGATGGCGGGCGGGGTGCGCAGCGGGCACAAATTGAAGGCCGTCATTCCGGGCGGATCAAGCGCGCCGGTGCTGCCGGCCGACACCATGATGGACTGCACGATGGACTTCGATTGCATCGCCAAGGCAGGTTCCATGCTGGGTTCCGGCGCGGTCATCGTGATGGATGAAACCGTGTGCATGGTGCGGGCGCTGGAGCGGCTGTCGTATTTTTATTTCGAGGAATCGTGCGGCCAGTGCACGCCGTGCCGCGAAGGCACCGGCTGGATGTACCGCGTGATTCACCGCATCGAACACGGACAGGGCCGGCCGGAAGACATCGATCTGCTCAACAGCGTGGCGGGACGCATCGGCGGCCATACCATCTGTGCACTGGGCGATGCAGCGGCACTGCCGGTGCAAAGCTTTCTCAAACATTTTGGCCACGAGTTCGAGCACCACATCGAACACAAGCGCTGCATGGTCGGAACGGAATAGACGATGGCTACGCTCAATATCGAAATTGACGGCAAGGCGCTCCAGGTCGAGAGCGGCGACACCATCATGGATGCGGCTAATCAGGCCGGCATTACGATCCCGCATTTCTGCTATCACAAGAAGCTGTCGATCGCCGGCAACTGCCGCATGTGCCTGGTGCAGGTGGAGAAGGCGCCGAAGCCGCTGCCCGCCTGCGCCACACCGGTGACCGACGGCATGAAGGTGCACACGCGTTCCGAATACGCGATCGGTGCGCAGAAAAGCGTGATGGAGTTCCTGCTCATCAACCACCCGCTCGACTGCCCGATCTGCGACCAGGGCGGCGAATGCACGCTGCAGGATCTGGCGGTGGGCTACGGCGGCTCGTCGTCGCGCTACCAGGAAGTCAAGCGCGTGGTGCGCGACAAGAACCTCGGCCCGCTGATCGCCACCGACATGACGCGTTGCATCCATTGCAGCCGCTGCGTGCGCTTCGGCCAGGAGATCGCAGGCGTGATGGAGCTCGGCATGCCCGGGCGCGGCGAACACACCGAGGTGATGTCGTTCCTGGAAAGCCAGGTGGCGTCCGAGCTGTCGGGCAACGTCATCGACCTGTGCCCGGTCGGCGCATTGACCAGCAAACCGTTCCGCTACACCGCCCGCAGCTGGGAACTGTCGCGTCGCCCCTCGATCAGCCCGCACGACAGCCTCGGCTCCAACCTCGAAGTTCACGTCAAGGACAACAGGGTGATGCGCGTGGTGCCGCGCGAGAACGAGGACGTCAACGAATGCTGGCTAGCCGACCGCGACCGTTTTTCCTACGAAGGCCTCAACACGGCCGAGCGCCTGACCCAGCCGATGATCAAACGGGACGGGCAGTGGGTTGAGGCCACCTGGCAGGCGGCGCTCGAATTTGTCGCGGACAAGCTGAAGTCGATCCCGGTTCAACAGATCGGCGCGTTGTCGACGCCGTATCGCCCGGCGGAAGAGCTCTTCCTGCTGCAGAAGCTGATGCGCGGCATGGGCGGCGGCAACGTCGACCATCGCCTGCGGCAGTCGGACTTCTCGCTCGACGACAAGGCGCATGGCGGCTTCTGGCTGGGCATGCCGGTGACCTACATGTCGCGCCTCAAGCACATGCTGGTAGTGGGTTCCAACCTGCGCAAAGACCACCCGCTGATGGCGCACCGCATCCGCGAGTCGGTGCGCTGGTCCGGCCAGCTCAATCTGATCAATGCGGCGGAAGACGAATTCCTCGGCAAGGTGCACGCCAAGCGCATCGTTGCGCCCTCGCAGCTCGCCGGCGCACTGGCGGGGGTGTGCCGCGCGCTGGCCGAGTTGAAGAACCAGCCGGTGCCCGATATCGCCGTTCACGGCGTCGCCGACGACACCGCGCGCAAGATGGCCGAGAGCATTTCGGGCAGCGGCCAGGACGCCTCAGGTGGAGAAGCGCGCGCGGTTTTCCTCGGCAACATGGCGCAGCACCATCCCGCCTATTCTCAGATCCACGCGCTGGCGCAGGAAGTGGCGAAGCTCGCAGGCGCCAGTTTTGGCGTACTGGGCGAAGCGGCCAACAGCGTCGGCGCGGTGGCAGTCGGGGCGGTTCCGGGGCGTGGGCCGCTGGGCCAGCCTGCGGTCAAGGGACTGAATGCGCAACAGATGCTGGCCCAGCCTTTGCGCGCCTACATGCTGCTGGGGGTTGAAGCCGAACTCGACACCCACGACCCGGTGAGCGCGATGGCCAGCATCCAGGCGGCGGAATTCGTCGTGGTGATGTCGCCCTACAAGGGGCGGTCGCTCGACTACGCCGACGTATTGCTGCCGATTGCGCCGTGGACCGAGACCTCCGGTACCTTCATCAATACCGAAGGCCGCGTGCAGAGCTTCAGCGCGGTGGTGAAGCCGGCCGGCGAAGCCCGCCCGGCGTGGAAGGTGCTGCGCGTGCTGGGCAATCTCTTGGGGCTGGCCGGGTTCGAGCACAACGATTCGCAAGACGTGCTGCGCGATGCGCTCGGCGCTACGCCGATCGGCAGCGTCCAGGCTTTCCTCAATAATGAAGTCAGCGGCGTGACCGCGATGCCGCCGCAGTTGAACGAAGGACTGGAGCGCGTCGCCGAAGTGCCGATCTACCAGACCGATGCCGTGGTGCGCCGCGCGCCTTCGCTGCAGAAGACACAGGACGCGGCGCTTCCGGTGGCGCGCATGCACGGCCGGCTGATTGCGAAATTGGGGCTGGAAGAAAACGGCCGCGTCTCGGTGCGCCAAACCGCCAGTGCTCTGACGCTGAAAGTGCAGCGCGACGACCTGCTGCCCGACACCTGCGTGCGCATTCCCTGCGGCCATCCGCTGACGGCGGGGCTGGGGCCGATGTTCGGCACAATCACGGCAAAGCCGGTCTAATGGAGAGCGTGGGCATGGACTGGGCCGCCATACAAACCGTCGTCTGGACGCTGATCAAAATCATGGCGCTGGTGGTGCCGCTGATGCTGGGCGTGGCCTATCTGACCTTCGCCGAACGGAAAGTCATCGGCTGGATGCAGGTGCGCATCGGCCCCAATCGCGTCGGTTTCCAGGGCCTGCTGCAGCCGATCGCCGATGCGGTGAAGCTGCTGATGAAGGAAATCATCATTCCAGCCGGCGCCAACCGCGGACTATTCATTCTCGGCCCCATTCTCGCCATCGCGCCCGCGCTGGCGGCCTGGGCGGTGATTCCGTTCACCGACACGCTGGTGCTGGCCAATATCAACGCCGGTCTGTTGTATGTGATGGCGATCACCTCGATGGGGGTGTATGGCGTCATCATCGCGGGCTGGGCGTCCAACTCCAAATACGCCTTTCTCGGCGCGATGCGTTCGGCGGCGCAGATCGTGTCGTATGAAATCGCCATGGGCTTCGCGCTTGTCGGCGTGCTGATGGCGGCGCAGTCGCTCAACCTCATCGACATCGTGCAGGGCCAGGCGGGCGGGCTGCACCAGTGGTATATTTGGCCGCTGTTCCCGCTGTTCGTGGTGTACCTGATTGCCGGCGTGGCCGAAACCAACCGTGCGCCGTTTGACGTCGCCGAGGGCGAGTCCGAGATCGTCGCCGGTTTCCATGTGGAATATTCCGGCATGGCGTTCGCCGTGTTCTTCCTCGCCGAATACGCCAACATGATCCTGATCGCCGCACTGACCACGCTGATGTTCCTCGGCGGCTGGCTGTCGCCGGTTGGCTTTCTGCCCGATGGCATCGTCTGGTGGCTGGCGAAGACCGGCTTCGTGCTGTTCCTGTTCCTCTGGTTCCGCGCCACTTTCCCGCGCTACCGCTACGACCAGATCATGCGCCTGGGCTGGAAGGTGTTCATTCCCATCACCATCGTCTGGATCGTCGTCGTCGGCGGCATGATGCAGACGCCGTATGGTTATCTCTTCCATTGAGCGCGCCATGAAACGGATCACGAATTTCTTCGGCAGCCTGCTCCTGATCGAACTGCTGCGCGGCATGATGCTCACCGGGCGTCACCTGTTCGCGCGCAAGATCACGGTGCAGTACCCGGAAGAGAAAACCCCGCAATCGCCCCGTTTTCGAGGCCTGCACGCCTTGCGCCGCTACCCCAACGGCGAGGAACGCTGCATCGCCTGCAAGCTGTGCGAAGCGGTGTGCCCGGCGCTGGCCATCACCATCGAATCGGAACAGCGCAATGACGGCACCCGGCGCACCACGCGCTACGACATCGACCTCACCAAGTGCATCTTCTGCGGCTTCTGCGAGGAATCCTGCCCGGTCGACTCCATTGTCGAAACCCGCATCCTCGAATACCACGGCGAAAAACGCGGCGACCTCGTCTACACCAAGCCGATGCTGCTGGCGATCGGCGACCGCTACGAGGAAGAAATCGCCAGGGACAGGGCCGCGGATGCGAAGTATCGGTGAGGCAGGGGTCAGGATTCAGGGGTCAGGGAAACGGCAGTTTCGACAGCGGTTGATTCAACAAAAAATGGGAGGGTGGGGCAAGAAAATGATTTGTACAGGCACGGGTGCATGTGGCCGGGTTTTTCCCTGACCCCTGAATCCTGACCTCTGACCCCTGAAAAATGACTTATATGACCGCGATTTTCTACCTCTTCTCCGCCATCCTGGTGCTTGCCGGGTTGCGCGTGATTACCGCGCGCAACCCGGTGCATGCCGCACTGTTCCTGGTGCTGGCCTTTTTCACCGCGGCGGGTCTGTGGATGATGCTGGAGGCCGAATTTCTCGCCATCACCCTGGTGCTGGTTTACGTCGGTGCGGTGATGGTGCTGTTCCTGTTCGTGGTGATGATGCTCGACATCAACCTCGATAAATTGCGCGAAGGCTTCTGGAATTACGCGCCTCTGGCAGGCTTCATCTCGGTGCTGCTGGTGATCGAAATGGCGCTGATTCTCGGCAGCCGCCACTTCGGGCTCGACGTGATGGCCGCCCCCGTGCCGCATCCCGCCGACTACAGCAACACCAAGGAGCTCGGGCGACTGCTGTACACCGATTATGTCTACGCGTTCGAGCTCGCCGCGGTGATCCTGCTGGTGGCGATCGTCGCCGCGATTGCCCTGACGCTGCGCCGCCGCAAGGACAGCAAGTACATCGATCCCGCCGAGCAGGTGAAGGTCAAACGCAATGACCGCCTGCGCATCGTCAAGATGCAGGCCGAGAAGAAGGGGTCAGGGGTCAGGGGCCAGGATTCAGGGGGGGAGGGCGCATGATTTCCTTGTCGCATTACCTGGTGCTGGGTGGCATCCTGTTCGCCATCAGCGTGCTGGGCATCTTCCTCAACCGCAAGAACGTGATCATCCTTCTGATGGCGATCGAACTGATGCTGCTGGCGGTGAACATGAACTTCATCGCGTTTTCGCATTATCTGGGCGACATCCACGGCCAGATCTTCGTCTTTTTCATCCTCACTGTCGCTGCGGCCGAATCGGCCATCGGCCTGGCGATCCTGGTGGTGCTATTCCGCAACCTGCGTACGATCAACGTCGATGACCTCGACCATCTGAAAGGCTGATGACGATGGACATGCAGACGCTCTATCTGATCGTGCCGCTGGCGCCGCTTCTCGGCGCGATCGCCGCGGGTATGTTCGGCAAGCTGATTGGACGTACCGGCGCCCATGTCGTCGCCATCGCCGGGGTGGCGGCTTCGCTCATCGCATCGGTGCTGGTGTTCCAGGACGTGCTCGCTGGCCATACCTACAACGGCACCGTCTATACCTGGATGGTGCTGGGCGATCTGCGCTTCGAGGTCGGCTTCCTGATCGATGCGCTGACCGCGATGATGATGCTGGTCGTCACCTTCGTATCGCTGATGGTGCACATCTACACCATCGGCTACATGCACGACGACCCCGGCTACCAGCGCTTTTTCAGCTACATTTCGCTGTTCACCTTTTCGATGCTGATGCTGGTGATGAGCAATAACTTCCTGCAGCTGTTCTTCGGCTGGGAAGCGGTGGGCCTCGTCTCCTACCTGCTGATCGGCTTCTGGTACACGAAAGAGACGGCGATCTACGCCAACCTCAAGGCCTTCCTGGTCAACCGCGTCGGCGATTTCGGCTTCATCCTCGGTATCGGCCTGGTGCTGGCCAACTTCGGCTCGCTCGATTATGCCACCGTGTTCGCCAAGGCGCCGTCGCTCGCCAAGGAGACCATCACCCTGTGGCCCGGCGCGCCGTGGATGCTGATGACGGTGATCGGGATCCTCCTGTTCATCGGCGCGATGGGCAAGTCGGCGCAGTTTCCGCTGCATGTCTGGCTGCCCGACTCGATGGAAGGCCCGACGCCGATCTCCGCGCTGATCCATGCGGCGACGATGGTGACCGCCGGCATCTTCATGGTCGCGCGCATGTCGCCGCTGTTTGAATTGTCCGACGTGGCCTTGAGCTTCATCATGGTGATCGGCGCGATCACCGCGCTGTTCATGGGCTTTCTCGGCATCGTGCAAAACGACATCAAGCGCGTGGTGGCCTATTCGACGCTGTCGCAGCTCGGCTACATGACGGTGGCGCTGGGCGCCTCGGCCTATTCGGTCGCGGTGTTCCACCTGATGACGCACGCCTTCTTCAAGGCGCTGCTGTTCCTCGCCGCGGGTTCGGTCATCATCGCCATGCACCACAATCAGGACATCCGCTACATGGGCGGCCTGAAGAAATACATGCCGATCACCTGGATCACCTCGCTGATCGGCTCGCTTGCGCTGATCGGCACCCCGTTCCTGTCGGGCTTCTATTCCAAGGAAACCATCATCGAGGCGGTCAAGCTGTCGCACCTGCCCGGCTCGGGATTCGCCTATGTTGCGGTACTGCTCGGGGTGTTCATCACCGCCTACTATTCCTTCCGCATGTATTTCCTGGTGTTCCACGGCAAGGAGCGTTTTCACCAGGGGCACGCCCACGGCAACGAGCCGGACGCGCATCACGGCCATGGCGGCACGCCGCACGAAACGCCGTGGGTGGTGACCGGGCCCTTGCTGGCGCTGGCGTTGCCCTCGCTGGCGATCGGCTACATGATCATCGAGCCGATGCTGTTCGGCGATTATTTCGGCAGCGCGATCTACGTCGCCGACCGCCATCCGGTGATGCACGAACTCAACCTGCATTTCCACGGTGCTGCGGCGATGGGCCTGCACGCGGTGATGACGCTGCCATTCTGGCTGGCGGTGGCAGGCGTGGGGCTGTCGGCATTTTTCTACCTCAAGCGCCCGGATATCCCGGCGGCCATCGCGCAACGCTTCAAGTTCCTGCATCGGCTGCTGCTCAACAAGTACTGGTTCGACGAACTCTATGGCTGGCTGTTCGCCAAGGGCGCGCGCGTGCTCGGCGGCGCTTTGTGGCGGCGCGGCGACCAGAACGTGATCGACGGCTTCTTCATCAACGGCACGGTCCATCTGGTCGAACGCGCGTCCCGTTTGCTGAAGGCCTTCCAGTCCGGCTACATCTACCACTACGCCTTTGCCATGCTGATCGGGGTGTTTGCCCTGGTGACGTGGTTCGCGCGGCTCAACTAAAACAAACCCCATGTTCGGACAGTCGATTCTCTCCCTCGTTATCTGGGTCCCGATTCTGGCCGGGGTGGCGGTGCTCGCCACCGGCTCCGACCGCAACGCCGCGCTGGCGCGCTGGGCTGCGCTGGCCGGTGCGCTGCTGGGCCTCGCCGTCGCGATTCCGCTGGTCACCGGATTCGACACCGGCACCTCGGCGATGCAGTTCGTCGAGAAGGCGGCATGGATCCCGGCGTTCAACGTCCACTATCATCTCGGCGTCGACGGCATCTCGATGCCGCTGGTGCTGCTGAACAGCTTCGTCACCGTGCTGGTGGTGATCGCCGGCTGGCGGGTGATCCAGGACAAGGTCGCGCAGTACATGGCCGCGTTCCTCATCATGTCCGGCCTCATCAACGGCGTGTTCGCAGCGCTCGACGGCATCCTGTTCTATGTCTTCTTCGAAGGCATGCTGATTCCGCTCTACCTGATCATCGGCGTGTGGGGCGGCCCGAACCGCGTGTATGCCGCGTTGAAGTTCTTTCTCTACACCCTGCTCGGTTCGCTGCTGATGCTGGTGTCGCTGATCTACCTCTACTTCCAGTCGGGCGGCAGCTTCGACATCCAGACCTGGCACGCCACTCCGCTCGGCATGACTGCGCAGACGCTCATGTTCTTCTCCTTCCTGCTGGCATTCGGGGTCAAGGTGCCGATGTGGCCGGTGCACACCTGGCTGCCGGACGCCCACGTCGAGGCGCCTACCGGCGGCTCGGTGGTGCTGGCGGCGATCACGCTGAAGGTCGGCGCCTACGGCTTCCTGCGCTTCATCCTGCCGATCCTGCCGGATGCCAGCCACGAACTCGCCTGGTTCATCATCATGCTGTCGCTGATCGCCGTCGCCTACATCGGTCTGGTCGCGCTGGTGCAGGCCGACATGAAGAAGCTCATCGCCTATTCGTCGATCGCGCACATGGGCTTCGTCACCCTCGGTTTCTTCATGTTCAATCCGCTCGGCGCCGAGGGCGGGCTGGTGCAGATGATCTCGCACGGTTTCGTCTCGGCGGCGCTGTTCCTGTGCATCGGCGTCATGTACGACCGCCTGCATTCGCGCCAGATCAAGGATTATGGCGGACTGGTCAACAGGATGCCGGTGTTCGCCGCCTTCTTCATGCTGTTCGCCATGGCCAATGCGGGCCTGCCCGCCACCAGCGGTTTTGTCGGCGAATTCATGGTCATTTTGTCGGCCACCCAGGTCAACTTCTGGTTCGCATTCGTTGCCGCCACCACGCTGATCCTCGGTGCGGCGTATACCCTGTGGATGTACAAGCGCGTGGTATTCGGCGCGGTCACCAACCCGCACGTCGAGGAGATGCGCGACATCAACGCGCGCGAGATCCTGCTGCTCGGCGTGCTCGCCGTCAGCGTGCTTGCCATGGGCCTGTATCCCAGGCCGTTCACCGATGTCATGCACGCGTCGGTGGTCGACCTGCTGGCGCACGTCGCCCAAAGCAAACTGCCTTAAGGTTCCAAGATGAGCGATTTCCTCACTCAATTCGCCTCAGCACTGCCCGAGATCTTCGTGCTGGCGATGGTCTCGCTGATCCTGGTGATCGACGCCGCCGTCGACGACAGCAAGCGCTATATCGCATATGTGTTGTCGCTGGCCACGCTGGCCGGCGCGGCTTTCCTCACCGTGAACGATTTCTCCACCATGCCGGTGCTGGCGCTCGGCGGCCTCTTCATCGACGATCCGCTGTCCGACGTGTTGAAGCTGTTCCTCTATCTGACCGTCGCCACGGTGCTGGTGTATTCGCGCGACTACCTGCGGACACGCGGGCTCTATAAGGGCGAATTCTTCGTGCTGGCGCTGTTTGCGCTGCTGGGCATGATGGTGATGGTGTCGGCCAGCCATTTCCTCACGCTGTATCTCGGCCTCGAACTGCTGTCGCTGTCCCTGTATGCCATGGTTGCATTGCAGCGCGATTCCGGCGTGGCGTCCGAGGCGGCGATGAAATACTTCGTCCTGGGTGCGCTGGCGTCGGGCATGCTGCTCTATGGCATGTCGATGATTTACGGCGTGACCGGCACGCTGGCGCTGGCCGACATCGCGCAGAATCTGTCCGATGGCACCGACCTGCGCATTCCCCTGGTGTTCGGCATCGTCTTCATCGTCGCCGGGCTGGCTTTCAAACTGGGCGCCGTGCCGTTCCACATGTGGGTGCCGGACGTCTACCACGGCGCCCCGACCGCGATGACGCTGTTCATCGGCTCCGCGCCCAAGATCGCCGCCTTCGCCTTCGTCGTGCGCATCCTGGGACAGGGGCTGGAATCGCAGGTGGCAGAATGGCGCGACATGCTGGTAATCCTGGCGGTGCTGTCGATGGCGGTCGGCAACATCGCGGCCATCGCGCAAACCAACCTCAAGCGCATGCTCGCATATTCGACCATCTCGCACATGGGCTTCATGCTGCTGGGCATCCTGGCCGGCTCGCAGAACGGCTACGGCAGCGCGATGTTCTACGTGCTGGTGTACGCGCTGATGAGCCTGGGCGGCTTCGGCATGATCCTGCTGCTGTCGCGCGCCGGCTTCGAGGCCGACAAGCTTGAGGACTTCAAGGGGCTCAACCGCCGCAGCCCGTGGCTGGCCTTCCTGATGCTGCTCCTGATGTTCTCGATGGCCGGCGTGCCGCCGACGGTCGGCTTCTACGCCAAGCTGTCGGTGCTGCAGGCGGTGGTCGAGATCGGCTACGTGTGGCTGGCGGTGGCGGCGGTTCTGTTCTCGCTGATCGGCGCGTTCTACTACCTGCGCATCGTCAAGCTGATGTATTTCGATACTCCGCACGACACCAGCCCAATCACTGCCAGTCCCGATACCCGAATCATCATGTCGGCCAACGGCCTTGCCGTACTGGCGCTTGGCATCCTGCCGCAGCCGCTGATGGCGGTATGCATGCACGCCATCGGCGCTTCCTTCTGAATTATTTCCGCCGGAGCAGGCCTGCTCCGGCGTTACCTGACTATTTGAATTTAACGTGTTGAATTTAACGTGAATTTCTCCACCACCCTGCTGCTGATCCTGGCGTTCATCGCCGCCAACCTGCCGTTCCTCGTCGAGCGGATTTTCTTCGTCATCCGGCCTAGGGGCGGCAGCAAGAATTTCGCCTGGCGGTTGCTGGAATTGATCGTGATGTTTTTCGTGGTGGGCGGCATCGCGCTGCTGCTGGAAAGCAGGGGGGGCGACGTCCACAAGCAGAATTGGGAGTTCTACGCAGTCAATGCTGCGCTGTTCGTGGTGTTCGCGTATCCGGGCTTTGTGTATCGCTATCTGTGGCGGCGGCGCGGCGCATAAGGCCATGGACACCCTGGAATTCACGCTGCATGGAGAATATGTCGCGCTGTGCGACCTGCTCAAACTCACCGGAATCGCCGACAGCGGCGGGCAGGGCAAGTTGATGATCGCCAACGGCGAAGTCACCGTTGACGGCCAGCCCGAAAGTCGCAAGACGGCGAAAATACGGGCGAATCGGACGGTGCAGTGTCTCGGGCGGACTGTTCGGGTCGTGGCGGCTTGAGATCCGCAGGCGCGAGACAGTGGGGTAGCGTCTTCGGTTTACAAGGCGTCCTTCGATCAGCCGTTCACGCCGCGCCGCCGCTATCGTCCTGGGATTCGTTTACGGTCGCGCATTGGTACACCCGCGCCTATGTTCTTCCTGTCCCAGGATCAGCGTCGTGCCGGCCGGGTGGCAGGAGCTGCGACGGGGGATGAAGCGGGCAGCTGTCCATAAAGCTCGGTAACACGATCCATCATTTCGAGAATGCGTTCGCTAGTGGTGGCCACATTGGTGGCGTAATGTGGATTCTTTTTGCCGACATTCTGTTCTTGCAGGGCATTCTCGAAGAAAATCCACTGGGTACGGGCCATGCTCAATTCGCCATTGATCTTGCCGGTGTTTTCGGGAGCATGATCCAATGCATTCAGGGCGCTAACGAATTCGCGTTTGGCGATCTGCATCTCGGCGTCCATGCCCGGGGTGCTGATCCCCCACTGTCGGAACATGTAAAACTTGGCCAGGCGTTGCGACAGCATGCGCTGTCGGCCGGAGATATTGATCAGACGGCCCACGCTGGTAGGGGATGAGAGCTCGAATTGTGTCGTGCCCAAGTGGGCTACACGCAAAGCATCCTCGTTGATTTTTGCAATGAGTCGCGCGTTGTTCAGGCTGGGCGTTCCGCTCAGGAGCTGGCGGTAGAGTTGCCAGTTGGCATCCAGATCCGCGTAGATGGCTTTTATATCCGCCGACGGGGCAAAGGCCTTGAGTTCTTTCAGGTGTTCCTGGTAGAGATTGACGGACACCTCCAGGATGTGGCGTGACTTGTCGGTTAGGATGTTCAGGCCAATCTGGCAATAGGCCTTGGCCATACGTTGCGACAACATGCGTATGCGACCAGCCTTGTTGATGGCCTCGTTGAGATTGGTGATGGCGGCGGCCCGGGCAGGCTGTGTCGGAACGACAGACGCTGCGAACAGGACCACGCTGCGGACCAGGAAACCTCTACGCAAGAGATTCGGCACAATATTTTCCTTATAAGGTTTCTACGTACGCTGCCAGGTTGCCGATGTCTTCGTCGGACAGCTCGGCTGCCCACGGCGCCATCAGATTGGTCATCGGCCCCACGTGGGCGCCGCTGCGGTACAGCTTCAGCATCAATTCGACCCGTTCTGCGGTCAGGCCGGCAATGGGCGGCGTGAACTTGCCTCCCTGGCCGGTGCGGTGGTGGCACAGGCGGCAGATGGATTCGTACTTGACCATGCCGGCACGTACCTTGGCGCCGCGAACGGGGTCGGCGGTTTCCAGTCGTTCCACTTTGGCCAGGTCCGGGCCTCGCCGCTTTTCCGGATCGCCGCTCTGGATGATGTTTTGCAACGCGAAGTGCACGCCGATACCGACCGCGACCACCAGGATGAGCCAGCCAAGCTTATGTAACATGCGGGCTCCCTTTTTGGACCCGGGTGAGGTCTTTACGGGTGCTGGGATCGGTCATGACGATACGACAAAAGTGGGAGGGCGCTGCCACCCGAAGGAGTGGCGGCGCCCGGTTCAGCGGATGGGTTACTGCGCGATGCGGCGCTTGGTGCGCACGATCTGGTAGGAACGCGTCAGATAACCGATCGGGAAGCTCCAGATGTGCACCAGACGGGTGAACGGGAACAGCAGGAACAGCGACAGGCCGAAGAACAGGTGGATGCGGAACACCATTTCGACGCTGCCCACCAGTTCCGGCTTCGGACTGAACAGCACGATGCTTTTGGCCCACTGCGCGAGCGCCATCATGGTGTCGGCACTGCCCTGCGCGGCGTGGTGCGCGGTGGTGAAGGTGGTGGCCAGGCCGAAACCCAGGGTAATCAGCACCCAGGCCAGGATGAAAATATCCGACGTACGGCTGGTCGCCCGCACACGCGGGTTGGTCATGCGGCGCCACATCAGCATCGCGCCGCCGATCATGCACAGGATACCGAGGAAGCCGCCGCCGTACATGGCGATGTTCTGCTTGCCGAGCGAGGACAGGCCGATGGTGCCCCAGATGGCGTAGGGCGCCAGCAGGCCGACCAGGTGGCCGAAGAAGATGCCGATGACGCCGATGTGGAACAGGTTGCTGGACAGGCGCATACCCGCCGTGGAGAGCAACTGGCTGGACGCGCTGGTCCAGCCGTATTGCTCGCGGTCGAAGCGGATCCAGCTGCCGATCACGAACACGCTCAGGGCGATATAAGGGTAAAAACCAAAAATCAGGTTGTTCCAGCTATACATAGATTCGTTCATTTCATACCTCCTTAAGCGGCCAGACGGGTGAGCGTGGCGCGGCTTTTAACGATGGAAAGCAGGGGCGCATAGGGGGTGCCTGCCTTGGTCAGATTGTCGGTCAGCACCGTCAGCACCTTGTTGGCGTCGGACAGGAAAGTTGTTGCCTCGTTGTCTTCCAGCATGGCGGCGAATTCCAGGACCAGCGGCAGAAAGTCGGGCAGCTCGTTGCTCGCCACCGTGATGCCGTAATCCTTGTACAGCTCGCCGAGGTCGATCAGCGCCGGGCCGCGATTCCTGTCGTTGTCGTCGCCGAACAGATGGTGGGTCAGATGCAGACTGTGCTCCGGCGTCAGATCGAACGTCTTCACGTAATCTTCCTGCAGATCGATCAGCGGCGTATTGGCCAGGTGATCAAGCAGCTTCCGCATGGATTCCTTTTCCGCCGTGTCGATATCCTGGCTTTTCCCGATTTCATCGCGGATTTCCGGCAGATGGTCGATCAACGCCTGGTCCGGGTAATCCAGCAATGCCGACAGTATTTTGTAGATGGACATGATGTTCCTTCTCAGCTTTTGTCTGCGGACGGCGCCAGTTCGGCGGGTTCCAGCGTTTCCTTGCGGCGACGCGGGAACAGGGTGACCTTGCTGATGCCTGCCGAAGAGTTGTTGCCGAAGGTGAAGCCGTTCTGGCCCTGGAAGCCGTAGGCATCGTCCATCCGCTCTTCCTCATGGCCGGTGGGGATGACGTAGCGGTCTTCGTAGTTGGCGATCGCCAGGTAACGGTACATTTCCTTGGCTTGATCTTCCGTGATCCCGGCCGCCTCCAGGGCGCGCGTGTCCGCGACGCCTTCGACGTGCACCGAGCGCTGGTAGCTGCGCATGGCGATCAGGCGGTTCAGGGAGCTGCGAATCGGCTCTTCCTTGCCTGCGGTGAACAGGTTGGCCAGGTACTTGGTCGGCGTGCGCATCGCGCTGGCCAGGGGAATGGCGCCATCCGGGCCGACCGGCAGGTTGCCCTGGTCGATCTGGGACTGCACCGGGGAAAGCGGCGGCACGTACCACACCATCGGCAGGGTGCGGAATTCCGGGTGCAGCGGGAAGGCGATTTTCCAGTCGATCGCCATTTTGTAGATCGGTGATTTCTGCGCTGCGATGATCCAGTCTTCGTTGATGCCCTCGGCCCGTGCCGCGGCGATCACGGCCGGGTCGTTGGGGTCGAGGAAGATGCTGCACTGCGCTTCGTACAGGTCCTGCTCGTTCTGCGTGCTGGCCAGGGCTTCGATCCTGTCCGCGTCATACAGCATGATGCCGTTGTAGCGGATGCGGCCGACGCAGGATTCCGAGCACACCGTCGGCATGCCGGATTCGACGCGCGGGTAGCAGGCGATGCACTTCTCGGCTTTGCCGGATTCCCAGTTGTAGAACACCTTCTTGTACGGGCAGGCGCTCATGCAGAAGCGCCAGCCGCGGCACTTGTCCTGGTCGACCAGTACGCTGCCGTCTTCCTCGCGCTTGTAGAGCGAGCCGGAGGGGCAGGCCGCGACGCAGGCCGGGTTCAGGCAGTGGTTGCAGATGCGCGGCAGGTAGAGGTTGAAGGTGTTTTCGAACTGGCCGAGCATGTCCTTCTGGATGTTGTCCAGGTTCTTGTCCACGCTGCGCTTGGAGAATTCGCCGGCGAGGTCGTCTTCCCAGTTCGGGCCCCAGGTGATTTTCTCCATGGGGTCGCCGGTGATCATCGACAGCGGCCGTGCGGTCGGCGCCGCCTCGGACAGCGGCGCGTTCTGCAGGCGCGCGTAGTTGTAGGTGAACGGCTCGTAGTAGTCGTCGATCTGCGGCAGGTCCGGGTTGGCGAAGATGTTCAGCAGCTTCGACATGCGCCCGCCGGATTTCAGCTCCAGCTTGCCGCCATTGAGCATCCAGCCGCCTTTCCATTTCTCCTGGTTCTCCCACTGCTTGGGATAGCCGATACCGGGCTTGGATTCGACGTTGTTGAACCAGACGTATTCCACGCCCTTGCGGTTGGTCCAGGTGTTCTTGCACGTCACCGAGCAGGTGTGGCAACCGATGCATTTGTCCAGGTTGAAGACGAATGCGAATTGTGCACGTACTTTCATTGGGTTTCTCCTAATTTATCCTGTTCACGCGACGATCAACGCTTGCCGATTCCGGGCGGGTTGAGCTGCGCTTCGCGTTCCGGGGTAAGCGGGCGCTCCAGCCAGTCGATGTCCTTGTCCGCCACCTTGCGCATGATGATCTCGGTATCGCGGTTGCTGCCCACCGTGCCGTAATAGTTGAAGCTGTAGGCCAGCTGCACATAACCGCCGATCATGTTGGTCGGCTTGATGACGACGCGCGTCACCGAATTCAGGATGCCGCCGCGCTTGCCGGTGGTATTCGAACCGGGCACGTTCACGATCTTCTCCTGGGCGTGGTACATCATGGCCACGCCGCGCGATACGCGCTGCGAGACGACCGCACGCGCAACCGTCGCGCCGTTGGCGTTGATCGCTTCGACCCAGTCGTTGTCCTCGATGCCGGCCGCCTTGGCGTCGACTTCGGAGATCCACACATAGGGGCCGCCGCGGAACAAGGTCCGCATGCGCAGGTTGTCCTGGTAGCTCGAATGGATGCCCCACTTGGAGTGCGGCGTGATCCATTTCAGCTTGATGTGCTTCTCCGCCAGGATGCTCGGCGAGAGTTTGCCGAACGACTTCATGTCCTGCGGCGGTTTGTGCACGCAGAAGCCTTCGCCGAAGTCCAGCATCCACTCGTGATCCTGGTAGAAATGGGCGCGGCCGGTCAGGGTGCGGAACGGAATGTGCTCGTGGATATTGGTGTAGCACGAGGTGTAGGACACCGTTTCCGACTCGATCCCGGACCAGGTCGGCGCGGTGATGATCTTGCGCGGCTGCACCTGGATATCGCGGAAGGTAATCTTGTCCTCGTGACGGGCCGAGTACAGGTGGTGGTGGTCGATGCCGGTCTTCTTCGACAGCGCGGTCCAGGACTTGTGCGCGACTTCGCCGCAGGTCTCCGGCGCCATGCGCATCACCGAATCGCAGACGAAGATGTCCTCTTCCAGCGACGGCATGCCAAAGGATACGCCCGGCACCTTCACCGCACCGTTCATCACCTTGAGCTGCTCGTACTCTTCCTCGGTGTTCCAGTCGATGCCCTTGACGTTGTTGCCGATCTTGACCATCAGCGGGCCGATGGCGATGTACTTCTTGTAGGTATCGGCAAAGTTGCGCTCGACCACCTTGAGCAGCGGCATGGTCTTGCCGGGGATCGGATCGCACTCGCCTTTTTTCCAGTCCTTGACCTCGCCGAAGGGCTGGGCCATTTCGAACGGGGAATCATGCTGCATCGGCAGGGCGATGATGTCCTTGCGGGTGCCGAGGTGTTTTTCGGCCAGCGTCGAGAAGGTCTTGGCGATATTCTTGAAGATCTGCCAGTCGGACATGGACTGCCAGCCCGGCGATACCGCCTCGGACAGCGGATGCATGAAGGGATGCATGTCGGTGGTATTGAGGTCGTTCTTCTCGTACCAGGTCGCGGTCGGCAGGATGATGTCGGAGTAGGCGCCGGTGGAATTCAGGCGGAAGTTGATGTCGACCATCAGGTCCAGCTTGCCGATCGGCGCTTCGTCGTGCCATTTGACCAGCTTGTTTTCGCTTCCGGCGCCGGATTCCTGCAGCACGCCGTTCTGTGCGCCGAGCAGGTGCTTGAGGAAATACTCATGGCCCTTGGCGGAGGTGCCGATCAGGTTGGCGCGCCAGACGAACAGATTGCGCGGCCAGTTTTCCGGAGCGTCCGGATCGGCGAATGCCACATCCAGCGAGCCGTCCTTGAGCTTGCCGATCACGTGCTTGGCGATGCCTGCCTCGTCGGTGGCGCCGGCCTTCTCGGCCTCGGAAACCAGGTCGAGCGGGTTAGTGTTCCAGTGCGGCGCGGACGGCAGCCAGCCCATGCGGACCGCGGCGACGTTGTAGTCGGCCAGCGAATAGCCCTTGTACTTGCCCTTGCCGGCAGGCGAGGTGAGGTCGTCGCCGCGCAGGGTTTCGTAACGCCACTGATCGGTGTGGAAATACCAGTAGGAGGTGGAGTTCATGTGGCGCGGCGGACGCTGCCAGTCGAGCGCGAAGGCGATCGGCGCCCAGCCGGCCTGCGGACGCAGTTTTTCCTGACCCACGTAGTGGGCCCAGCCGCCGCCGGATTGACCCACGCAACCGCAGATGTGCAGCAGGTTCATCACGCCGCGGTACATCATGTCGTTGTGGTACCAGTGGTTGATCGCGGCGCCCATGATCACCATCGATTTGCCGTTGGTCCTGGATGCGTTGTAGGCGAACTCGCGGCCGGTGCGCTCGATGTCGGCAGCTTTGACGCCGGTGACTTTCTCGGCCCAGGCAGGCGTATAGGCCACGCTGGCATCCTGGTAGTCCCTGGCGACATTGGCGCCGCCCAGACCACGGTCGATGCCGTACTGCGCGATCTGCATGTCGAACACGGAGGTGACCAGGATTTCCTCGCCGTTGGCCAGTTTCAGCTTGCGCGCGGGCACGTTGCGGTACAGCAGATCGCCTTCACCCGGCTCGAAGTGCGGGAAGCCGACCGAGACCACGGCATCCTTGCTGTCGATACACGACAGTTCGGCCGATATTTCCTGCTGGCTGGCGGCGTTCTTGGGTAGCAGGTTCCACTTGCCTTCTTCGCCCCAACGGAAGCCGATCGAGCCGTTCGGCACGACAAAGGACCTGGATTTCTCATCGTAAATGATGGTTTTCCAGTCGGGATTGTTGGTCTCGCCCAGGGCGCCGTCCAGGTCGGATGCGCGCAGGCAGCGGTCGGACACATAGCCTTCGCCATGCTTGCGCAGCATCACCTGGATCGGCAGGTCGGTGTACTTGCGGGCGTATTCCGAGAAATAGGGGTCCTGCTTGTCGATGTAGAACTCTTTCAGCGCGACGTGCCCCATCGCCAGGAAGGCGGCGGTATCGGTACCCGGATTGACCGGCATCCACAGGTCGGATGCCTTGCAGTACTCGGCGTAGTCGGGCGCCATCGAGATGACCTTGGCGCCCTTGTAGCGCACCTCGGATACGAAGTGGGCATCCGGCGTGCGCGTGGTCGGCAGGCTGGAGCCGCAGACGATGATGTAGGTGGAGTTGTACCAGTCGGCCGATTCCGGTACGTCGGTCTGCTCGCCCCAGGTCTGGGGGGACGCGGCCGGAAGGTCGCAATACCAGTCGTAGAAGGAACCGCAGGCGCCGCCGATCAGCGACAGATAGCGCGCGCCCGAGGCGTAGGAAATCTGCGACATCGCCGGAATGGGCGAGAAACCAAAAATGCGGTCAGGACCGTATTTCTTGACGGTATGGACGTTGGCGGCGGCAACGATTTCCTTCACTTCTTCCCAGTCGGCGCGCACGAAGCCGCCCAGGCCGCGCACGGCGGTGTATTTCTTGCGCTTGTTTTCGTCCGCCTGAATCGCGGCCCATGCCTCGACCGGATCCTTGCCGGACTTGCGCTCGGTGCGGTACAGATCAAGCAGGCGGCCGCGGATCAGCGGGTACTTGATGCGCTGCGGGCTGTACAGATACCAGGAGAAGGACGCGCCGCGCTGGCAGCCGCGCGGTTCGTGGTCCGGCAGGTCTTCGCGGGTGCGCGGGTAGTCGGTTTGCTGCATTTCGAACGCAACCAGGCCGTTCTTGACGAAAATTTTCCACGAACAGCCACCGGTGCAGTTCACGCCGTGCGTGGAGCGAACCACCTTGTCATGCGCCCAGCGATGACGGTAGGCATCTTCCCACTGACGGTCTTCGTTGGTGACGATGCCATGGTTGTCGGAGAAGGTCTCCTTGGTTTTTTCGAAAAACTTCAAACGGTCGAGAAAGTGGCTCATTTCATAATTCCTATCGTGTTAATTCGATTGCGCTGTTTCATTCACGGATGTTTCGGGTGTCACGGATTCTTGATTTCAGAACCTGGCCGCAGGTAGAACCACCAGTTCAGGATCAGACACAGGGCATAAAATATGGCGAAGCCGTACATCGCGTTTTGCGGGGTGCCGGCCTTGATCTGCGCGCCGATCACGACCGGGGCGATGAAGGAACCGTAAGCCGCCACGGCGGAAGTCCAGCCCAGCACCGGGCCTGCCTGCACGCGGTCGAAGATCACGCCCACGGTGCGGAAGGTCGATCCGTTGCCGATGCCGGAAGCGGCGAACAGCACCACGAACAGCACCATGAAGATCACGAAATACTGTTCAGGCGTGGCGGAGTTGTAGGCCAGGAACATCACGTAGCCGGTTGCCGCGGAGGCCACCACCATGACGACGGAAATCAGCTGGGTCACGATGGAACCGCCCACCTTGTCGGAAATCCAGCCGCCCACCGGGCGGATCAGCGCGCCGACGAAGGGGCCGATCCAGGCGTAGGTGAGTGCCGACACGGCGTTGGGGTTTTTGGTGGTGTGGGTCATCACGCCGTCCACAAGCTCATGCTGGAAGCCGAAGATCACCGTGATGGCAAGGGGCAGGGCCATCGAGAAGCCGATGAACGAACCGAAGGTCAGCACATACAGCACGGTCATGGACCAGGTGTGCTTGTTGCTGAAGATGGCGAATTGCTTGGCGATGTTCGCCTTCATTTCGCCGAACGCAGCGAGCTTCATCACGAACAGCGTGCCGACCATGATCAGGGGCAAGGCCACCCACATGTTCAACAGGCCCAGGCCGGTCGGCGCCGGGAGGTACAGGTACAGGCCCACGCCGGCGGTCACGAAAGCCAGGCCGTAGAGCCACAGGATCTTGATGAAGGCGGAGATCGTCGAGCCGATGTTGGGAGAAATCGGCATCAGGTTGTTCATGCCGAAGAAGCCGAGGAAGGCCAGCGGCACCAGCGCCAGCAGCCAGACAAAGCCGGCGTTCTGGATATAGGTGGGCGTGCCGGCCAGGATCTTGCCGAGAATCCAGCCGCTGTCCTTGATCAGGGTCATCGGTTCGCCCCCCAGCGCACCGAATATGCCGGCGGTCATCACCAGCGGGATCAGGACCTGCATGGTGGTGACGCCGAAGTTGCCGAGGCCGGCGTTGAGGCCGAGCGCCGTGCCCTGCAGGCGTTTCGGGAAGAAGGTGCTGATGTTGGACATCGAGCAGGCGAAGTTGCCGCCGCCAATGCCGGACAGCAGCGCCATCAGCTGGAACACCCACAGCGGCGTGGTTTTGTCCTGAAGGGCGAGGCCGGTGCCGATGGCTGGAATCATCAGCAGCGCAGTGGTCAGGAAAATGGTGTTGCGGCCGCCGGCGATACGGATGAAGAATGAAGCGGGGATCCTCAGGGTGGCGCCCGCCAGGCCGGCGATGGCGGTCAGGGTGAACAGCTGGTCAGGCTCGAACGGGAAGCCCAGGTTCAGCATCTGCACCGTGATGATGCCCCACATCAGCCAGATGGCGAAGCCAAGCAGAAGGCTGGGGATGGAAATCCACAGGTTGCGGTTGGCAATTTTCTTGCCGGTGGCTTCCCAGAACTTCTGGTTCTCCACATCCCATTCCTTGATGTTGATCGACATTTCTCAAACCTCCTTAGATTATTTAAAAGTGCTGCTTATTCCGGCGTATCCAGTGCTTGGGGCTTCTTATAGCGCACCCGGTCAAGCGGCCTGACCTCGGTCCAGTACATCCACATCAGGGACACCCATACGATGCCGAACATCAGCATGAAGGCGGAGGAGCGGATGCCCGTCAGGTCGACCAGCGCGCCGAACATGATCGGCATGAAGAAGCCGCCCAGACCGCCCGCCAGTCCCACCACGCCGGAGATCACGCCGATGTTTTTGGGGTAATCGTCGGAAATGTACTTGAAGACCGACGCCTTGCCGATTGCAAAGGCGATACCCAGGGTGAACATGATGATGGTGAAGGCGGTGGGGCCGAGCCCCACGTGGAATGTGGCAGGGCCGGTCACGGTATGGATGGTGAATTCGGTCTGCGGGTAGGACAGGAAGAACAGGCAAGCCAGCGACACCCACAGCACCCACCAGGTAATGGTGTGGGCGCCGAACTTGTCGGAGAAGTGGCCGCCGATCGCGCGCAGCACGCCGCCCGGAATGCTGAAGGCCGCGGCCAGCAAGGCGGCGGTCTTGAGATCGAAGCCGTATTCGGAAACGTAGTACTTGGTCATCCACAGCGCCAGGGCAACGTAACCGCCGAACACGATGGAATAGTACTGGCTCAATTTCCATACCTTGGGGTCCTTGAAGGCGGCGAGCTGCTCGCGAATGGTGACGCTCTTGCCCACCTTGTGGCCGGGGTCGGAGAAGGTAAAGAACCAGAACAGGATGGCGGTAACCAGCATCAAGACCGCATAAACCTTCGGCACCATCGTCCAGCCGTAGCCCACCACAATGAGCGGAGCCACCAGCTTGGTCACCGCCGCGCCGGTGTTGCCGGCGCCGAAAATGCCCATGGCCAGGCCCTGGCGTTCCTTGGGGAACCAGCGCGCGCAGTAGGCGATGCCCACGGTGAACGAGCCGCCTGCAACGCCGACGAACAGGCTGGTAAAGAGGAAATGCCAGTACTCGGTGGCGTGGGAAATCATCCAGATCGGGATGACGGTGGACAGCATCAGGATGAAAAACACGATGCGTCCGCCGAATTTGTCGGTCCACATCCCCAGCGGCAGCCGGATCAGGGAGCCGGTGAGCACCGGCATCGCCACCAGGAGACCGAACTGGGTCTCGTTGAGGTCGAGCATTTTCTTGATGGGAATGCCGATCACGGCAAACATCATCCAGATCATGAAACAGACGGTGAACGCAATCGTGCTTGCCGTCACCACGGACCATGCCTTGTATTGCTGCGTAGCCATGCTGTCCTCCCACTGGTTTGGTTAAATCATTGGTGGGAAGGATAATTTCTTACCGCGCTGTGACATATAGGCAGGACTGCCGATTTTGCGGGATAAAAAGAACAATTGCCCGCTCCGCCATCTGGCTGGCGCGTCTAGTTATTTAGGCCGGGCGGGATACTCCTTTTGGGGGATGGGTCCGGTTGGGCCGGGACTGGAGGGTCGTCCGGCGGGTGGGCAGGGGATGCGCGCCATGATGCAATGTGCCAGAAAGCCGGTGTCCGGTTTCAGTCCTTCTGCACGAGGCCGTGTTCCACGGCATAGACCGCCGCCTGCACCCGGCTGGTGAGGTGTAGCTTCTTGAGAATGTTCTGAACGTGGATCTTGATGGTGCTCTCCGCCACGTTGAGGGTGTGCGCCATTTCCTTGTTGCTTACGCCCTTGGCGAGCAGGGCGATGATGTCCTTTTCGCGCGGGCTGAGTTTTTCCCTGTCGTCCTCCTGGGCGACGCCTTCCTTGCCCATGCGGACGCCCATCATCAGCTTGCCGGTCATCTGCGGCGACACCACCGACTCACCGCGCGCGGCGGAGCGAATGGCGTTCAGCAGAAAATCGGTCTCGATGTTCTTCAGCAAATAGCCGCGGGCGCCGGCGCGGATCGTTTCGATCAGGTCTTCGGCGTCTTCCGATACGGTCAGCAGCAGCACGTTGCATGCCGGCACTTCCTCGGACAGCAGCTTGACCGCTTCGCGCCCGCCGATGCCCGGCATGTGCAGGTCGAGCAGCACCACGTCGGGCTGGAGGGATTTGGCGCGTTTCAGTCCCTCCAGGCCGTCGCCGGCCTCGCCCACCACCTCGAAATCGTCCTGCCGTTGCAGCAGCGCCTTGATGCCGCTCCTGAACAGGGTGTGGTCGTCGACGATCAATATGCGAATCGGGTGGCTCATGCCGTTCCTTTGGGTTGTTTGGTGAGCGTCAGGGATACGCGCGTGCCTTCCCCCTGCCGGGAGGCAATCGTCAGCTGCGCGCCGATGCGGTGGGCTCTTTCCTTCATGATCTTGAGTCCGACATGCTGTTCTTCATCGACGCCGGGTTTCGGGCTGGAGTCGAATCCCCGGCCGTTGTCGGTGACGACAATGCGATATTCCTCATTTTGCTCGATGTCAACGTCAACCTGCGTAGCCTGGGCGTGTTTGCGTACATTGGACAGGGCTTCCTGGATGATGTGCAGCAACTGGATCACATATTCCGGTTCCAGGGGCGCGCCGCCGCCACGCTGCCGGAAGCTGGTCTTGATCCCGGTCTGGCCCTCGAATTTTTCCAGCGCGCTGGCGACTGCGCCAGCCAGGTCGGCATGTTCCACCCGGGTGCGGAAGTGCACCAGCAACTCGCGCACGACGTCATAGCTTTCCTGCACCCCCTCGCGAATCTGCGCCAGGCCTTCCATGGCCTCGGTGTCGTTGCCGCGATGGAGCGAGTCCGCCAGCATCTGCACCTGAATGTTCAGGAAGGCGAGAGACTGGGCGATGCTGTCGTGCAGTTCCTGCGCGATCAGATTGCGTTCCTCCGACACCGCCATTTCCTTCTCTCGCGAAACCAGGCGCTGGTTCTCGATTGCGATGCCGAGGTGCTGTCCGATGGTTTCGAGCAGCAGGATTTCATGGCTGTCGAATACTTGTGGCTTGTGGAAGAAAAGGTTGAAGATGCCCAGCACCTGCTTCTTGGAACGGATCGGGATGGCGGAAACCGACTGGAATCCGTCGCGCCTGCAACGTTGCAATGTTGGACGCGGCGTTTCGATATTCAGGTCCCAAGATATCGGTGTGCCATCCCGAGCCGATTCGCCGCAGAGGCATTCGCCCAGGGTCAGGCATGCCTCCTCCTTGGCGAATGCCTCCGACACCCCTTCATGAATGATGATATGCAGGGCATTCGAATTCGGCGCCACCAGACGCACCAGCCCGCCCTGCGCTGCAAGGACGCCAATCAGCTTCTTCAGCACGCCGCGGCACAGGTCTTCCACCGAGGCCGGTTTGTTGAGGAAGGCAGCGAATTCATACAATATTGCCAGTTCCTGGTTTTTGTCTTCAAGGCTCCTGGTTTTTTCCTGCACCCGTTCTTCCAGCGTGCCATAAAGATTTTGCAGCCGGTCCGCCATCTGGTTGAAGCCGTCGGCGAGCGCGCCGAATTCATCCTGGCTTTGCACCGGCAGGCGCACGCTGAAATCGGCTGCCGCCATGCGCTGAATGCCGTCCTGCAGCTTGGTCACCGGCCGGATCACCATCACGAAGAACAGATAGATCAGAACGAGGGTGCCGACCATCGACAGCACCACCAGGCTGATCTGGAATGAGCGCAGCAGGGCGGTGTTGCGGGTATTGCTTTCCTCCACCATCAGCACAAGATGGTTCACCATGCTGACGAAATTCACCAGCGCCGGCTGGTAGGCGGTAATGAGCGTCAATTGGCCTGCCGCCCTTTCGCTGTTCATGATTTCAAGGATCAGCGGCTTCATCCGTTCCTCCCATTCCTGGTGCAGAAGCTTCATTTGCCGTCGCACTTCCTGCTCCTTAGGCAGGAACAGCGGCCGCGCCTGATTGCCTTCTTCCAGTGTGCGCAGGGTGGATTCGAACAAACCGATTTCCTTGAGGATTTGGGCCTCGATCACGGCGGTGTCGGTGTTTTCATGGGTGCTTTGCGACAGCAGGTAGGCGATGCGGTAGGAGCGCATGCGCGCGCTGCCGGCATCGTTGATCGCCGCGCCGGCGCCTTCCAGTTGCCAGGAAATATAGAGGGTCATGCCGATCGCGGCGAGCGCAACGAAAAAGAAAAAGATCAGGATGTTGACGATCTTGGCGCCAAGCTTTTGAGTGAGGGTGACCATCAGGCGATCTTATCGATACGGGGTGCCGGTAAACTACCGGGAACAGTTGGGGGGATCAAGCGTAGCGATGCGGGGATGCTGCGCACCACCCGCACATGGCCAGTGTTTTTTCGTCAAGATCGGCAATAAGAACCTTACCGCAATCCCATCGGGTGCGGGAGTCCGATCGGGGGCCGCCCTTACAGGAAGCAGAACGTAAACCGCCCGTCATCGAACGCCACCGCCAGCCGCGCCCCGCGGTTCTTCGCATAGTCCCACGATCCCTTGGTGGCGCAGCCTTCGTGACATTCGCTCACCCCCGCCGGCGATTCGAGATCGCGCTCGCGGTCGTGCCAGCTCAGCAACATGGCGTCGTCGCCCAGCTGCTGCCGGGCGATGGCCGTCGCCAGTTTCAACGCGGCATTGAAGTCGATGCCCAGTTCGGCTGTGTCGAGGCGTAGCGTTTTCATCATGCGGTATCCGTAAGCGCTTTTAATGCGCCTGGCTTCATAAATGCGCTTTCAGCGCATACAGCATGTCCAGCGCCGCCTTCGGGGTGAGGGTGTCGGGGTCGAGCTCGCGCAGCTGGTCGAGCGCGGGGTGCGGTGGCGGATCGTCGTTGGGCAGGTGGGCGGCGAACAGGTCGCCCTGCGGGCCGGGCCGCAGCTGCGCGTCCTCAAGCTCGCGCAGGTGGCGGCGCGCCGCGAGAATCACCGGACTGGGCACGCCGGCCAGGCGGGCGACCTGGATGCCATAGCTTTGCGAGGCCGGGCCTTCTTCCACTGCGTGCAGGAACACCAGGTCGGCGCCATGTTCCTTGGCGTCGAGATGCACATTGACGAGCTGGCGGAATTCCTGCGCCAGCTGCGTCAGTTCGAAATAGTGGGTGGCGAACAGGGTGAACGCGCGGGTGGCGCTAACCAGGTGCCGCGCCACCGCCCACGCCAGCGCAAGGCCGTCGAAGGTCGAGGTGCCGCGCCCGATTTCGTCCAGCAGCACCAGGCTGCTGGCGCTGGCGTTGTGCAGGATGTGCGCGGTTTCGGTCATCTCGACCATGAAGGTGGAGCGGCCGCCGGCGAGGTCATCCGATGCGCCGATGCGGGTGAAGATCTGGTCGACGTCGCCGATTTTCGCCGAACTGGCGGGCACCCACAGCCCGCAGCAGGCCAGCAGCGCGATCAGCGCCACCTGCCGCATGTAGGTCGATTTGCCGCCCATGTTGGGGCCGGTGATCAGCAGCATCTGACGGCTGCGGGTCAGCGTCACGTCGTTGGCGATGAAATGCGCCACCTGCGCTTCGACCACCGGATGGCGGCCGCCGCGGATGGCGATGCCGGGTTCGCTGGCGTATTCGGGCGCATTGAGCCGGAGCGTGCCCGCGCGCTCGGCCTGGCTCGCCAGCACGTCGACCTCGGCCAGCGCGGCGGCAATCGCCAGCAGGTCCGGCACATGCGGCGTCAGCGTCGCCAGCAGCGACTCGAACAGCGCCTTCTCGCGCGCCAGCGCGCGGTCCTGCGCGGACAAGGCCTTGTCTTCGAAAGCCTTGAGTTCCGGCGTGATGTAGCGCTCGGCGTTTTTCAGTGTCTGGCGGCGGCGGTAATCGTCGGGGACGTTTTCCGACTGCGCGCGGCTGACCTCGATGTAAAAGCCGTGCACTTTGTTGTATTCGACCTTGAGGGCGCCGATGCCCGAGCGCGTGCGCTCGCGCGCTTCCAGTTCCAGCAAAAACGCGCCGGCATCGCGTGTCAGTGCGCGCAACTCGTCGAGATCGGCGTCGTAGCCGTCGGCAATCACCCCGCCTTCGCGCAGCACGCTGGCAGGCTCGGGCTGGATGGCGCGGACGAGCAGTTCGTGCAGGTCCGGACGCGCAGCGAGTGCGTCTTGCAGCGCCGACAGGCGTGCGCGGTCGTCGGGCAAGGCGGCGGCGAGGTCGGGCAACAGCGCAAGGGTGTCGCGCAGGCCTGACAGGTCGCGCGGACGCGCGTTCTTCAGCGCGATGCGGCCGCCGATCCGTTCCACATCGGCGCAGCTTTTCAGCAGCCGGGCGATAGCCGCCGCCGCGTCGGAGGCTTCGGCCAGCACGCCGATGGCATCGCGCCGCTGCGTCAGCACAGTTCGGTCGCGCAACGGATGGTGCAGCCAGTGGCGCAGCAAACGCGTGCCCATGCCGGTGGCGGTGGTGTCGAGCACCGACAGCAGCGTCGGTGCCGCTTCGCCGCGCAGGGTTTCGGTGAGTTCAAGATTGCGCCGGGTGGCGGCGTCGAGCTGCACGTAGTCGCTGTCGCACTCGGCGCGGATGGCCTGGATGTGCGGCAGTGCGGTGCGCTGGGTAGTCTGGATGTAGTCGAGCAGGGCGCCTGCGGCAGCAATCGCCAAACGCAGATCGGCGACGCCGAAGCCGGCGAGATCGCGGCTGCCGAATTGCTGCGCCAGCCGGGTCTGCGCCCCGCCCGGATCGAACTGCCACGGCGCCAGCCGGCGAACCGCGCAATTGGCGCCGTTGAAGGCAAAGTCATCGGGTGCGAGGATTTCCGCCGGCCGCACCCGCGCCAGGAGGGCGGGCAGGGCAGTGGAATGGACCTCGGTGACCTGAAAGCGTCCTGCGGCGAGGTTGAGCCAGGCCACGCCGACTGATTCAGTCCCCGGGGCGATGGCGAGAATCAGCGTGTCGCGCGTCTCGTCGAGCAGGCCGGAATCGGTCAGCGTGCCGGGCGTGACGATGCGCGCCACCTGCCGGTCGACCGGGCCCTTGGAGGTGGCGGGGTCGCCCACCTGCTCGGCGATGACCACCGATTCGCCCAGCTTCAGCAGCCGCGCCAGATACTGCTCGGCGCTGTGGTACGGCACCCCGGCCATCCTGATCGGGCTGCCGGCCGAGGCGCCACGCGTGGTGAGCGTGATGTTGAGCAGCCGCGCGGCCTTTTCGGCGTCGTCGAAGAACAGCTCGTAAAAGTCGCCCATGCGGTAGAACAGCAGCATGTCGGGATGCCGCGCCTTGATGCCCAGGTACTGCTGCATCATCGGCGTGTGCGTAGATGAGACTTCTTTACTCATTAAAAACAATCATTTGTCTTGTTTTAGTATTTTTATTGGGGCAAATTTGGGGCAATTTGAACGAGTTTTTTCATGCCCTGCCAGATGCGCCCCAGCTCTCTGGGGGACTCCGAATCTATCCAGCGACCATAGACCTTCACGAGCATCGAATAGTCACTGTGCCCCATCTGGTTGGCGATGAAGGCAAGATTACCCCGTGCGGTGAGGTTCCAGCAGGCGTAGGTGTGGCGGGTCTGATAAGGCGGGCGATGCCGTACCTCGGCGCGCCTGGTCAAGTTGGCCCATTTGGTGTTCCATGCGCTTGGCACGTACCACGCGTTTACGTCGGTCTTGCGTGCCTGCGTCTTCGGCGACAACAACAGCCGGGCGCGATCAACGCGAGACTCATGACGATTCAGCCAGACTTCCAAGTCCATCGCATCGCGCGTCAGTGCATCTTCGATTAGGACTTTGAGTGCAGCTTGTGCCGGCGGGAACAGCAGGATGGTACGTTCCTTGTTCGTCTTCGGAATCTTGAAGGTCAGCGACTGTGTGACTGAGCGCCTCACCGTCAGCTTGCTCAGATCGGTGGCAATGTCCTCCACAGCGAGCCCACACAACTCGCCCGGCCGCAGGCCTGTGTAGAACGCGAGTGTCACCGAGGCCGCGTCCATTGGGTGCAGGCAACCCTTCGTGATTAGCGCGTTGTACTCCTGATAAGTGAACGGGTCCGGGTCCTTGTTGCTCTTGGTGAAGCGCGTGCAGTTCTTGGCCAAGCCTTCAGCGCAGAAGTGGTTCTGCTCGCACCAGTAGAGAAAGCCCGCGAATGTTGCGAGGTAGTGATTCACTGTCGAAACTGCGCGCGTCTCGATCAGATCGACTCGCAACTGTTGGATGTCGGCAGGAATAAGCGCATCGGCAAGCCGGTCCCTGCCGATGGTGTTCAAGCAGGAGTTCAGTGCTACCTCGTAGCGATTCTGTGTTTCGGAAGTGATGTCCACGGCCTTGAGCGGCATGTACCGTTCGTACAGATCGCCGAGACGTTTGCCTGCCGTGCCGGCTTGGTCGCCTTGCCTCGAATGGGGGAAAAACTCAGCCTCGTTGTAGGTCCCCGTCTTGAGCGCATACATGGCGGCGCTGCGAAGGCGAGACGCATGTTTCAGGTTTGCCTTGGTTGGCTCGATACCCAGCGTGTGGCGATGGCGCACTCCCTTGTGCATGAACACCACGCGAATCGACTTTCCATGCACTTCGATGCCTGGAAGGTTGCTGCTTATCACGGTATCCATTTGCGCCGCCATCATTACTCTCCCGAAATTACTCCTGGTTGTTTCTGTCGCTGGCTTGTTGCTTGCGATTTTCTCGTGCGGTCTTGAGCGTGAATAGCTCAAACAGTCCAGGGTGCATCTTGCGATCCCCTGCCTCCCACTGCTGCCAAGTGCGCAACGATGCATGCACCACGGCACCGGCTTCCGTTTGCGTCAAACCTGCTGCGGTTCTGGCCGCACGAATGTCATCAGGCTCGGGGGGCGTGGCAGTTGTCGAAGCCGAAATGTTGTTGCGTCGGTTGAGCGAGTGTGGCATCGCGTGAGTCCATGTGCGCCATCACGCCTCGCAGGACAAGATACCCGCGCCGACTGTTGGCAGTCGGCGAAATGATACGCTCATTGAGCGTATAAATCAACGATGGCGCCGCAGGACTGCTCCAAGCAGAGAAGAGCAAAAGTGTGGCTAACGTGAACGACTGACCGGTATCAATGCGCAGCCAGTTGCCTGCCGCTCTCCACCCAGCGCTCAAACTCTTCCAAGTTCACAAGAATGCGGCCATCCGGTGCTTTGCGCCAGATACGGCCTTGCGACCAAGTGCCGTTCTTGACCTTGTGGCGTACCGCGTCTTCGCTGTATCCAGTGATCTCTGCGAATCGGTTGATCAGCACCCATCGACTTGGGTTGCTCATGTTTCGCTCCATGGGTGCGCCGGTTCGGCTCGGTTTGAGACCGTTGTCGGCAATTTCACTGTCAGCAGATATGGTCTCGCCGATCCCCGTTTCCGAAAACCCGCTCGGGCGTGCATGGGCGTACGCCGGGCGTGGGTGGTAATTGCGCATTCACATTCAGGCTAGGCTGGTGTTTTAGGCAGAGTCGAATGTCTGAGCGCTATTGATTCGATGCAGGTTTCGGCCGCGATGCTGGCTCTCCTTCCGCGGCCGATTTTCTGAATCCCCGATCCCGTGCCATGAATGATTCCAGCATGTGCGGGATCAATGTGGCGGCATCGACCGGTTCGCCGTAGGTCTGCGCATGTAGGGCGGCGTAGCGCTCTAAATCGGCCTTGAGCGTGACCGTCAGGGCGACAGTGACTTTTACAGTCTCGGTTTTCGGCAGCGGCCCCAGCCGCAGCTTCCCATTTGGTGTGTTCATTGTGACGAACCTCTCTGGAAGAACAGCGGCTGATACGGCCGCAGAATCAGATCCTTGTTCACCATCACGCGCATCGGAAAACCAGGCCGGATGGTTAGTGTTGGCTGGATGCTCAGATTGCGCTTTGTAATCTCCTGACCGACCTGGTTCACGGTGTCCTGAGCGCTCTGGCGAACGGCGACGGTGACGCTACCGGTACTGCCGTTGTTGTTGGGTGCTGCCAGCTCCGCACCGACGCCGAGCAGCGTGGACAACGCCGCACCGGCAAGAATGCGATCCCAATGCCAATCGACGCCATCCTCCAGCCCGGCATAGCCCGCTGGGTCGATGCCAGGCAATCGGTCGAGCGAAATCGACGAAGTATCAGGCAGGATCAAGCGCGTCCACACCAGCAGTACCCGTCGCTGACCGAATGAAACCTGGCTGTCGTAGCGGCCGATCAGCCGCGACCCCTGCGGAATCAGCAGAAAGCGACCCGTGGCCGTGTCGTAGACCGCCTCGGTGACATTGGCGATGACCTGCCCTGGCAGGTCGGAGTTGATGCCCGTCACCAGCGCCGCCGGAATGATGGTGCCCGCCATCACTTGGTAGGGCGAGGCTGGCGGTTGCAGGCTGGCCGGATTGCGGGTGGTCGTATCGCCGCCATTGGCGACGAAGGCCTGCTTCTGCTCCTGCCGATTCTGCGCAGCCGTCGGATCGGTTGGTTGTGCCGATATCGAAGCCATCGGATTGAAGGCTTGATTGCCCGATGCCGGCTCGGGTTGGATTGCGGCCACGGTGGTTGCCGGTGCCGCCTTTGTTGCACTACTGCTGCGGAAGAACACCGACGAACGCGCCGCATCCTCGGCATCGCCCGGCTGTGCGATGCGGCCGGGTTGCGCGGGGGTGTACGCGCCCGTGTTCCCTTGGTTCTGCGCATGCACGATGGCCGGCCCCAAGTCGCCCGGCAATGGCTCACCCAACATCGGCACTCCAGGCTTAGCCATTGGCACCACTTTCGTATAGTCCTTGGGCAACTGGTCGAGGCTATCGGCCCGTGAGACGCGATCCACGTTGTACAGCTCGGTGGCCGGGTTGCGCTCACGCTTGTGCGGCTGCAAGGACCAGAGTGTGGCGCCCAGTATGACGATGCCGAGCGCCCCTGCAAGCACGGCCAGCATGCGCCGATTAAGCCGCGTGACCGGACGCGGCGAAGCGCGCAGAGCCAAGGCGTCCGGGTCGGCCTTATTTGTCCCAGTCGACGGCGTCTGCGGCGTGGCGGGCGTGCTCATGCTCAATGCCTCCGCGCCGTGCTGGCCATGCCATCGGTGCGTTCGATGCGCACGACGGCGGCCTTGTCCACACCTAGCCGCAACTCGGCGGCACCGAACAGCCGATCCACCACGTAATAGGGGGAGCGGAAGCGGTAGTTCACGAGCTGGCCATCGCCCTGCTGCCCGATCACGAATAGCGGCGGCAGCTCGCCCTTCGCGATGCCAGCAGGGAACTGGATATAGACCCGCTCGCCGTCGTCGAACGCGCGCAGTGGCTTCCACGGTGGGCTGTCACCGGAGATTGCATAGCGGAACTTGATCTTCTCCAATGACAAGCCCGAATCCACCGGCGCTGCCGCCTGAGCCTGCTGCGCCTGCTTCTGCAAGGCCAGCATGCGGTCCTTCGGGTAGTCCCACGATGCCGACGCCATCCACGCCTGTGGTGTCGAAGATAGTTCGAGCAGGTAGGTGCGGCGGTTGGTGGTGATGACGAGATTCGTCTTCAGCCCGACGCGCGTGGGCTTCACGAGGATGTTCACGCGCAGGCTGGCGCCCGTGCCGCTCGCGGTATCGCCCACGATCCAGCGCACCGTGTCGCCGGCTGAGACCGTCACCAGTTCTTCACCTTCCTGCAAGGTAATCACGGTGACGCGGCCAGGGCTGGTGTAGACCTGATATAGCGCGCCGTCCGCGTAGGGCCAGACCTGGATCGCGTTGATATAGCCCTCGCGGCTGGGCGGCACGCGCGCCTCCGCATTGGCGCGTGCCACGCGAGCCTTCTCGTCGGGCAATTCGGCGACTGGCTTGTCCTCTGGCGTACTCGCCAGCGGCTTCAACTGTTCCGGCAGCGGCAGTGGCTTTGGCACTTCGACTACCTCGATGGGCTTGGGCAACTCCGGCAGCGCGTGCGCCGCGATGGGTTCGTCCAGCGTGATGTCTGGTGGCGGCTTGCCGTGTGTGGCGCAACCACTGACGGTTGCCAGGGTGGCGCTCAGGATCAACGGCAAAGCGTAAATGCGGATTTTGGGTTTCATGGTTTCTTTGCTCCTTCGGTCGCGTCGAGTTCACGGCTCCAGGAAATGCCGTTCACGTAAATTCCTAGGGGGTTCTTGCGCAGCCTCTCTTCGGTGCGCGGCGGTTGCAGCACGATGGACAGCACGGCGGTCCAGCGTTCGGTGCCCGAGGGCGAACCGTTCACATAGCTGCGCTCGATCCAGCGCACCTGGAACGATGAGTCGCTGGCGCGTACCACGCTGGTGATCTCCACGGACGTCGAGGTCTGGCCGATGCGCGCGAATGGATCGTTGGTGCGCGCGTAGTCGTTCAACATTGCCGCGCCCATGTCGGTGGCGTAGTCGTAGGCTTCGAGCCAGTTCTGCCGCACGACGATGGGGTCGATCGACAGCGAGCGCACGTCGGTAAGAAAACGCGCCAGGTGGTAGGCGATCTGCGCATCGTTGGGCTTGTATGGCGTGGCCGCTTCACCGACTGCGCGCACCTGACCACCGGTGGCCACCTCGACCACATAAGGCGTGACGATGGACTGCGCCGAACGCCACACCAGGCCACCCGCCATCAACAAGGCGAGCGACAGGCAGCCGAAGGCCATCAGCCGCCAGTTCTTCGCCTGCACGCGCGCACTGCCGATGCGCTGGTCCCAGACCTGCGCGGCCGCCTGGTACGGGGTGACGGGTTCCGGTGTGTCCGCGTAGCGCACCTGGGGTCGTTTGAATCGCATGAACTGATCTCCGGTATTCAATCTTTAGTGGTTCGAATCGTCGCGCAGGCTCGGGCTGGCACCGCCACCGCCGTGATCGCCCGAACGCAGGGTGTGAGCCGCCGTCGTGGCGGCATGGCTCACCTGCTGTTTGCGGCGCATTTGTTTGGCCCAGGCGGGTTCCGCCGCAGGGGGCCTGGCTTCGGCTGCATCGGCTGATTCGGTGGAACTGGCTGCCGCCGCAGGCGCAGCAGCGTCAGCGACGAAGTTCGCGACGCGATCCTTGACCGCCTTGGCACCGGCTGCGACGCGCTGGCCGACAGCACCGGCGCCGCTTTTGGCCACATTGGCAAGGCCTGCGCCGGCGGCACGAACCCCAGCGCCACCCGATGCCGCGGCACTAGCCCGGTAGGCGGTTTTCGCGCTGCTTGCCATAGCGCTGCTTGCACGCCCGGCCGACGCTGCTCCGCCTATGGCCGCGCGTGCGGAACCCGGCGCCATGCGCGCACCCGCCGCTACTGCTGCACCGCCGGTGGCGACAGCTGCGCCTCCAGCCACCGCCAAACCGGCCGCACCCAGCGCCGTGCCGGCCGCCGCACCCGCACCGAGTTGCGGTGCGCCGGACACCAGCCCGGTGGCAATCCCCGGCCCGAAGATCCCCAGTCCCAGCATCGCCAGCGAGGCGAGCATGATGGTCAACGCCAGGTCGATGGAGGGCTCAGTGTTGGGAGGGGTCTGGAACTGTGCAAACAGTCCCGTGCCGATGCCGACGATCACCGCCAGCACCAGCACCTTGATGCCCGATGACACCACGTTGCCCAGCACCCGCTCGGCCAGGAACGCGGTCTTGTTCCACAACGCAAACGGCACCAGCACGAAGCCCGCGAGCGTGGTCAGCTTGAATTCAATCAGCGTGACGAAGAGCTGCACGGCGAGCACGAAGAAGCTGACGATCACCACCAGCCAGGCGAGAAACAGCACGGCGATGACATCGAGGTTCGCGAAGACCTCGGGGAAGCCGGTCAGGTCGCTGATCTGCGCCATGATCGGCTGTGCCGCATCGACGCCGACCTTGGCCAGATGGCCCGGCTGCAGGAACTGCGCCTGCGTCAGCGTGGAACCCGACGCCACCAGCCCGAGTCCGGCAAACGAATTGAACAGGATGCCGGCCAGGGTGTTGAAGTTGCCGATGATGAACGCGAACGCGCCGACGTAGAGCGTCTTCTTGATCAGCCTCCCGATCACGTCCTCGCCGCCCATGGCCCAGAACAGCCCGGCTAGCGTCATGTCGATCACCACCAGCGTCGCGGTGAGAAACGCCACCTCGCCATGCAGCAGGCCGAAACCCGAGTCGATGTAGTGCGAGAAGACATCGAGGAAGTGGTCGATGACCGACAGATCATTCATGGCTCAGTCTTTCGGTGCAGAAGCGGGTGCAGCCGGTGGCGCCGCCATGTACGGCGTGCCGCTGCCCATGAAGCGCCGCCGCGTGGCCTCACTCGCCCTGTTGCACAGGGCATCACCCACCTTGGTGTGGTCGGCCTTGCAGTGCGCGCGGACTTCCTTCAGGCGATCAGGATTCGCCATCAGCGATTCGACGGACTCGGCGGGTTCCGGGTTGCCGCACGCGGCCAGCAGGACGGTGCAGGCGGCGGCGATGAGAAGGGTTTTCAGGGTCACGTTTTCTCAATTGCCGTAGTAGTTGACGCTGTACGGCGTATAGGGCGTGCCGCCGCCCTGGAAGCGCTTGCGCACCTCATTGGCGCGCTCCTGGACCAACACCTGCCGAGCCTGTTCCAGCGCGGCGGCCCGGCTCTGGGTGATCTGGAGTTGCTGCGCCTGGATCGCCTGCCGGGCCTGCAAAGCCAGCAACTGGTTCGTCGCCTGGGTAGCCTGCAAGGCGCCGACCGCCGACTGGCTGCGGTTCACCAGGTCAGTCAGGGTCTGCTCGTCCACCGCAAAATTCTGCACCGCCTGCGCCTGCACCTGGGTTGCCGTGCGCAATGCGTCGAGTGATTTCATCCAGCGCTGCTGCGCATCCAGTGCCATCTGGCTGCCGGTCGTGGATGCGGTGTAGGAAACCGGGTAGAGCTGGGCGAACTGGGTCTGCAATTGCGTGACATTGAACGCCAGCCCCTGGCCCTGCTGGATCAACTGGTTAGTCGCGGACAGCGCAGATTGCAGTTGATTGAGCGCGCTGAAGGGGAGACTGGTCAGGTTCTTAGCCTGGTTGGTCAGCATCTGCGCTTCGTTCTGCAGTTGCTGGATCTGGTTGTTGATCTGCTGCAGGGCGCGGGCAGCTGTCAGGATGTTCTGAATCAAGTTGGCCGGATCGATGACCACCACCGTCGCCTGTACCGAGGGCATCACGGTCATGAGTACGGCGGCGGCGATGGCAAGAAGGGTTTTCTTCATGGCTGCTTCTCCTGGGGAGTGAAGGGGAACGACGGGATCAGATCGGCGGCCCAGTCGAGGCCACGATGGCGCAGCCAGACGGCTGCGAAATCCGCGGGCGGCACCGACGCGGAAATGGCGTCGATGGCGCGCTGGTCTTCGGGCTTGGCCGCGCCAGCGAACGCCAGCGTCACCGGCCCGAGTCCGAGGTCGAAGACGCGGTTGCCGAGCCGTGACTGGTAGTAGTAGTCGCGCTTGGGCTGGGCGGTCGCCACGATCTCGATCTGTCGCGCATTGAGGCCGAAGCTCTCGTAGATGACGCGAATCTGCGGCTCGGTCGCCTGCGGGTTGGGCAGGAAGATACGGCTCACGCAGCTCTCGACGATGGCCGGCGCAATGCTGGAATCCTTGATGTCCGCCAGAGATTGTGTGGCGAAGATCACCGACACGTTCTTCTTGCGCAGCGTCTTCAACCACTGCCGGATGCGCGCGGCGAACACCGGGTCGTCGAGGAACAGCCAGGCTTCATCAAGGATCAGCAGTGTCGGGGCACCGTCGAGTCGTTCCTCGAAGCGTGCGAACAGGTAGCGCAGTACCGCCAGCGCTGCCGCTTTGCTGTGCATCAGTTCTTCCATCTCGAACGCCTGCACGTCGGCGCAACCGAGCCGGTCATGGTCGGCATCGAGCAGCTTGCCGTGAGCGCCGTCCAGCACATAGGGTTGCAGCGCCTGGCGCAGTGCGTTCGATTGCAGCAGTACCGACAAGCCGGTCAGGGTGCGCTGACCGAGCGGCGCGCTGGCGAGACTGTTCAGCGCCGACCACACAGATTCCTTCTCGGCCGGCCCGACAACCACACCTTCGTGAATCAAAAGACCTTGGACCCAATCCGCCGCCCAGGCGCGATAACCCTCCTGGTCGATACGGGCTAACGGCTGGAAGGCGATGGCGCCGTCCGCGCCCAGGTCGTAATGCTCGCCACCCAGCCCAAGCACGGTGGCGCGAATCGAGCGCCCCATGTCGAACGCGAAAATGCGCGAGCCGGCATAGCGACGGAACTGCAATGCCAAGGTGGCCAGCAACACCGACTTGCCCATGCCGATGGGACCGACCACCAGCGTGTTGCCCACGTCGCCGATGTGTGTGACCAGCCGGAACGGTGTCGCGCCATCGGTGCGCGTCACGATCAGTGGCGGGCCATCGAGATGTGTATTGCGCTCTTGTCCGGCCCACACGGCGGAGACCGGCATCATGTGCGCGAGGTTCAGCGTCGAGACGATGGGCTGGCGCACGTTGGCGTAGGCGTGCCCCGGAATCGACGACAGCCAGGCATCGACCGCATTCAAGGTCTCGGGGATCGTCACGAAACCCCGGCCCTGGATGGTGCGCTCCACGGCACGTAGCTTCTCGTCGGTGGCAGTTGCATCGGCATCGATCACCGTCACGGTGGCCGTGACGTAGCCGAACGACACCTGGTCGCTGCCAAGTTCCTGCAAGGCGGCGTCGGCGTCCACTGCCTTGTTCGACGCATCGGAGTCGACCAGCGGGCTTTCCTGCTGGAAGACCGTCTCGCGCAGCAGCGCGACGATATTCTTGCGCTTGGCGAACCACTGGCGGCGCAAGCGGCTGAGTTCCTTCTCGGCCTCGGCCTTGTCGAGGCACAGAAAGCGCGTGCTCCAGCGGTAGGCAAAGCCCAGGCGGTTGAGGTCGTCAAGCAAACCCGGCCAGGTCGAAGTCGGGAAGCCGCGTACTGACACCACCCGCAGATGCTGGCTCCCGAGCATCGGCGCAAGGCCACCCGTCAATGGCTCATCAGCCAGTAGCGCATCGAGGTGCATGGGAATTTCGGGCACGGCCACCGGATGCCGACGGGTGGATATGCAGGCGTGCAGATAGGTTAGCGTCTGGCCATCGTCGAGCCACGCGATCTCCGGCATCACCCCTTCAAGCAGGCCGAAGAAGCGTTCGGTCTCCGACACGAAGCCATCCAGCCGCTCGCGCCAGTCCATGCCTTCGACCTTGCTGTTCTCATACAGTAGCTTCGCGGCGCGGGCCGTCGATTCCTCGGGTGGCAGGTACAGCAACGTCAAGTGATAGGCGCTCTCGAAGTGGCTATCGGCTTCCTCGAAAGTGGCCCTGCGTTCTTCATCGACCAGCCAGGAGAGCGGCTCGGGGAACACCGACTCCGGATAGTTAGCGGCCACGCGCCGCTCGGCTTCCACGAACAAAGCCCAACCCGATCCAAGCCGACGCAGTGCGTTATTCAACCGCGCGGAGGTCGCAACCAGTTCACCCTGCGTCGCGCTGTCCAAATCCGGCCCGCGAAAGCTTGCCGTGCGCTGGAACGAGCCATCCTTGTTGAGTACGACGCCCGGTGCGACCAGTCCCGCCCAGGGCAGCCAGTCGGCCAACAGCGCGGGGCGCTTGCGGTATTCGGCGAGGTGCATCATGGGATCGCCCTCACAAGTCCAGAAGTTGACGGTGCTTGATGTGCCGCGCGAAGACCGCCATGAACTGCGCATCGAGTTTCGCGCCCCACACGGCCAGCGAGTGCCCGACAATCCACAGCACCATGCCGGGCAGCCAGAGTTGCAGCCCGAGCCCTACGGCGGCGGCCAGCGTCCCGTTGGCAATCGCCACGGTGCGCGGTGCGCCACCCAGCAGAATGAGTTCAGTCAGCGAGCGGTGTAGCGGCACCTCGAAGCCGGCTGTATCAGCATCTGGCGTGTTCATACCAGCCACGCTCATGCCAGCACCGCGCCGCCGCTGAAACTGAAAAAGGTCAGGAAGAACGATGACGCGGCAAACGCGATCGACAGACCGAACACGATCTGCACCAGCTTGCGGAAGCCGCCGCTGGTGTCGCCGAAGGCCAGCGTCAATCCGGTGGCAATGATGATGATCACCGCGATGATGCGGGCCACCGGTCCCTGGATCGAGTCCAGCACCGATTGCAGCGGTGCCTCCCATGGCATGTTCGAGCCTGCGGCATGCGCGGGAATCGCGATAGCCAGCAGCAGCGCGGCGAGCGCCACGAATTGCAAGGCAGGTTTTACGGAAATGCGTGAAGTCGTCATGACGGTTCTCCTGGAGTTGATGAAAGTAAAGGGACGCAAGGCATCAGCTCGGCGCTGAGCTGATAGCCGTGGTTGTCGAAGCCGATGACGCGGGCGATTTCCTGCACGCGGCGCGCATGGCCGCGCCCGGCGATGTAGACGATGACGTTGACCGCTTCCGCGATCAGGGCGCGTGGAGGGGTCACGGCGACTTCGAGGATCAGTTGTTCCAGCCGCAGCAGCGCGCCCGCGGCGGAACCGGCATGGACGGTGGCGATGCCGCCCGGATGGCCGGTGCCCCAAGCCTTGAGCAAGTCCAGCGCTTCGGCGCCGCGTACCTCACCCACGACGATGCGGTCTGGCCGTAGCCGCAGGGTCGAGCGCACCAGCTCGGCCATGGTCACGACACCCACACGAGTGCGCAGGGGTACGTGGTCGCGCGCAGTGCATTGCAGTTCCACCGTGTCTTCCAACACGATCACGCGGTCGCTGGTGGCCGCGATCTCGTCGAGCAGGGCATTGGTCAGTGTGGTCTTGCCGGTGCTGGTGCCGCCCGCGATGAGGATGTTCTGGCGCGCGCGCACCGCGTCGCGCAGGAATTCCGCCTGAGCCTCGGTCAGGATGCCATCGGCCACGTAGGCGTCGAGCCGGATCAGACCGACCGCGCGCTTGCGCAGCGCGAAGACCGGCCTCGGCGTCACGGGTGGCAGGGCGCCCTCGAAACGTTCCCCGGTCTCCGGCAGCTCGGCGGACAGCAGCGGTTTGCCGGCATGCACCTCGGCGCCCACGTGGGCGGCGACCAGGCGGATGATGCGTTCGCCATCGGCGGGCGTGAGACTGACACCCAGCGGTTCGCGGCCGCTGCCCAGCCGATCCACCCAGAGCGAGCTGTCGGGATTCAACATGACTTCCACCACGTCGGGGTCGTTCAACGCCTTGGCGATGTCCGGCCCCATCGCCGTGCGCAGCATGAGCACGCGACGCTCCAGCGCCAGCGAGGCCGACAAGCCCTGATCGTGCGCCGCGCCGCTCATGACGGTGTTCCAGGGTCGTCTGTTGACGACACGGTGTTGGCGTTCTCCTGCAAGCCGAAAAACTGGCTCTGATCGGGCTGAATTTCTTCGACCACATCCTTGACCAGACTGCGTCCGCGCAGCAGGTGCCGGCCGAGTTGTTCGACGAACTGCTCGAAACGTGCGCGGCCCTGAGCGCGTGCTGCTTCCTGATGCGCTTCCGGCACCGGCGTGCTGACGGTCAGGAAGTAGCGCACATACAGCGCCATGGTCTCGATCAGGATGTTCTGGTCACGCTCCAGCTTGTCGAACTGGCGCGACAGCCGGTCCAGCCGCTTGGCGATAGCGGCTTCGCGCTGGTCGCCGGAATCCGGGGATAGGAAGGAGGCGAGGGCCGCCGCGACGATCGAAGACTTGGACAGGCCTTTCATGGCCGCCAACTCGTCGAGCCGCCTGGCGTGGTCGGGCTCGATGAAGAGGTTCAGGCGCGCGCGACTCATAGCGCGGTCCCATCGTCAGGATCGAGCGCCGCCAGCCGCGCGGTGCGTTGCAGGCGCGGGTCGAGTTGAGCGGGCAGGGGTGGCGGCAGGTCGTCGTCATCGAGCAGGGCCAGATCGTCCACCGCGTGTTCGAGTTTCGGCATGAACGCGACTTCGGCCAGTTCCGGCTGCTGCTGGTGCCCGCCGTCGTCGATGGCCTCACCATGTGCGGGGAAAACCAGACCAGGAATCGATGCGGCAAGGGTGGCCAGTCCGGTCCAGTCGTCGGGCCGTGGTGCCGGCACATCGGCATAGTGCCCGTGCCGTAATTGCGGTGGTGCCTGAATGCGCGTCTTGAAATTCGCGTCCAGGTAGTAGCGAATCTTCTGGGCCTTGATGGGTGGATGGCCGGACACCATCACCACTTCGTCGTCGGGCGGCAACTGCATCACCTCGCCGGGTGTGAGCAGTGGCCGTGCAGTTTCCTGGCGCGAAACCATCAAGTGTCCGAGCCACGGGGCCAGCCGGTGGCCCGCGTAGTTGCGCTGTGCGCGCAATTCGGTGGCCGTGCCCAGCGCCTCTGAAATGCGTTTGGCCGTGCGTTCGTCATTGGTGGCGAATGTGATGCGCACGTGGCAGTTGTCGAGGATGGAATGGTTCTGACCGTAGGCCTTGTCGATCTGGTTGAGCGATTGCGCGATCAGGAAGGCGCGCAGCCCATAGCCCGCCATGAAGGCCAGAGCCGACTCGAAGAAGTCCAGCCGACCCAGAGCCGGAAACTCGTCAAGCATCAGCAACAACTTGTGGCGGCGCGCGATGCCGTCGCTGCCGTCGAGCGACTCGGTCAGGCGTCGCCCGATCTGGTTGAGGATCAAGCGGATCAGCGGCTTGGTACGGCTGATGTCAGAGGGCGGCACCACCAGGTACAGCGACACGGGAGAATCGGCATCGATCAGGTCGGCGATGCGCCAATCGCAGCGCGAGGTCACTTCGGCTACCGTGGGGTCGCGATACAGGCCTAGGAAGCTCATTGCGGTGGACAGCACACCCGAGCGCTCGTTGTCGCTTTTGTTCAGAACCTCGCGTGCGGCTGATGCGACCACGGGATGCGGTGCATCGCCGAGATGGTGCGTCGTCATCATCCGGTGCAGCGTCAGCTCGAAGGGTGAGGCCGGATCGGACAGGAAGTTGGCGACGCCGCGCAGCGTTTTGTCCTCGCTGGCGTAGAGCACGTGCAGGATCGCGCCGACCAGCAGGGCGTGCGAAGTCTTTTCCCAGTGGTTGCGCCGCTCCAGCGCACCTTCGGGGTCCACGAGGATGTCGGCGATGTTCTGCACGTCGCGTACTTCGTGCATGCCGCGCCGCACTTCGAGCAGCGGGTTGTAGGCGGCCGATTTTGCATCGGTCGGGTTGAATAGCAGGCAGTGCGAGAAGCGCGAGCGCCATCCGGCGGTCAAATTCCAGTTCTCGCCCTTGATATCGTGGATCACAGCCGAACCGGGCCAGGACAATAGGGTAGGAACCACCAGGCCGACACCCTTGCCGGACCGTGTTGGCGCGAAGGCCATTACATGCTCCGGGCCGTCGTGACGCAGATAGTTCTGATCCTTGCGGCCGAGGAAGACACCGGACGGACCGATCAGCCCGGCCTTGTGAATCTCCGCTGGTTCGGCCCAACGTGCCGAGCCGTATGTCGTGACCAGCTTGGACTGCCGTGCACGCCACACCGATAATGCGATGGCGACAAAGGCGGAGATTAATCCGCTGCACGCGGCGATGGCGCCGCCGCGTAGGAAAATGTCAGGCGCGTAGGCATCGAAGAAGTACCACCACTCGAACAGCCGCCACGGATGATAGATCGGCAGCCCGATCAGATCGAACCAGGGAGCGCCCAAGCGTAGCTGGTAGCCGAGTTGCGCAGCGGTCCACTGGGTGGCGCCCCACATCCCGGTGATCACGATCCCGAACACCGCTAGGATCTGACCGAACAGCACACTGGTTCCCTGCATCTCGACCTCCAAATGGCCCTATCGCTCCATCTGCGGCGATGTGCCTAAGGCGTGAGAGTGGAGGGCAGGTTGGCGCTAGTCAAAGACTGTTATCGGAGGGATTGTGACGAGGAAAACAAGATTTCATGCGGTGTCACACTCCCTATAATCCGGGCGAGTAACAGCGTATTTCGTCGTGTATGGTTTTGCTGCTGCTGCTAGCTAGCTGTGAGCCTGGAGCATGGACTGTTCGCGGCGCTCAGTTGCGGGTTAGGTAGATCCGAAGAAAGGGTGCCCCTTTGCCCGGGTTTTGTCATTCAGCACTAAAACGCCGACGATATTCGCCGGGCGTCAGGCCGACAATCCGGGCAAAGATCTTCCGGAAGGCTGCAGGATCGCTGTAACCGACTTCCCAAGCGATGCTGTCAATGGGCAGCCGGCTGAACTGCAGCATCTCGCGTGCCTTGCCCACACGCAGCCGCTGGCAATACTCCCTCGTCGTTATGCCGGTCGCCTTTTGAAAGCGGCGCAGGAAGGTCCGCTCCTCCAGTCCTGCCTGCTCGGCGAGCGTTGCAAGCACGATGTCCTTGGCATCCGTTGCCTGGAGCCAGTGCTGCACCTTGAGCACGGCCGTGTCGCCGTGGGTCATCCGCGGGGAGAAAGGGCTGTAGTAGCGCTGTTCGCGCCCCGGGGGATCGACTAGTAGTATCCGCGCAGTCTCGATCATGACTGTCGGCCCGAGAAAACGATCGACCAGCCTCAACCCCAGATCGGTCCACGCCATTGCGCCACCGGCAGTGATGATGTCGCCATCGTCGATGATGAGTTGATCGGCATCCATGCGCGCTTGCGGGAACCGGGCCTGGAACTGTTCGATATGAAGCCAGTGCGTAGTCACTGTGCGGCCCGCGAGCAGGCCGGTCTCGCCCAGCAGGAAGGCCCCGGCGCAGACCGAACCCAGCGTGACACCCGCGCCATGGTGGTTGCGCAGCCAGTCCGCAAACGGAGCGGCGGCTTCTGGCGACAGCGGCTCGCCCAGGCCAGGCGGCAGAACGAGGACGGACAGCGTGGCCTCGCCATCCGGGGCTGAATCGAAGATCCTGACAGGTACTTTGCCCAATGTGTCCAATTGCCAATGGCTGACGCGCAGTCGATTGGAACCCTGCGTCCGGCGGCTAGAGGCGATCCTACCCGCCAAGCTGAATAGGTCGGTTAACCCCAACACCGCCGCCAGTTGCGCTCCTGGGTACAGCACCAACCCGATTTCGACGGGTTCATCGTGGGCCATGTCGTTTTTGCCACCAATAATGTCGATAACGCCACTTCGCATTGTGCGATCCGCGCTCGATCATGTCGACTCTATTTTGTTTCGTCTATGCATAGGAGAACGTCATGAGCAAACGTGCGGTCGTCGTCGTCGATCTGCAAAACGAGTATTTTCCTTCCGGCAAACTGCCTCTGGTCGGCATCGAGGACGCGGTAACCAACGCGGCCCGTGTCATCGCGGCCGCCCGCTCGAACAATGATCCAGTCATCCACGTCCGGCATGAATTTCCCACTTCTGATGCTCCCTTCTTCGTTCCGGGAACGGAAGGCACGCAGATTCATCCTGCTGTTGCACCCATTGAAGGCGAGCCGGTCGTCCTGAAGAACTATCCGAATTCGTTCCTCAAGACTGATCTGAAGCAGATGCTCGATGCAAAGGGTATCGAAGAAGTCGTGGTGATCGGTGCGATGAGCCACATGTGCATCGATGCGACCAGCCGAGCCGCTTCGGACTTGGGTTACAAGGTTCTCCTGGTTCACGACGCTTGCGCGACGATGGACCTTGAGTTTGGCGGACAAGTGGTGCCCGCGGCACAGGTCCATGCTGCTCTGATGGCCGCCTTGGCATTCGCCTATGCCACGATTACGACAACGGACGCATACCTCGCGCGATAGCCCTCTCGAACTAATGCGTTATAGCCGTAGCTCAATTGGGCTACGGCTCGCAGCGGCGCATCCAAGTCTGCGGCATGATCCCATTTACCCTGCCACCTGATCAGCTCTTTGCCTCGCGCGTCGTACCGAGACCGTGATGGCTGAGCTTCTGATAGATCGCACGCTGCGTGAGGTTTAACGCCGCGGCCATTGCCCTGACATCACCACTGGTCTGTTCCTGCAAAGATTCCAGGACCCGCCGCTCGACCTCGTCGGCGGCATTCTTTTTCAGTTGTCGCAGGTCGGCCGTCTCGTTCAATGGCACATGCCCAAGGCGTGGCGCCAAATCGAAGCTGATACGTTGAATCACTGGCCCCTCGGAAAACAGGAAAGAGCGTTCGAGGACATTTTCCAGTTCGCGGACATTGCCAGGCCACGCGTGTTCCTCCAGACAGCGCATCGCGGCCGGAGACAGCTCTTTGACCGCAGTCTGGTAGCGGTCCGCGAACCGCCGCAGTAGCATTTTGACGAGAGGCGCTATGTCCTCGCGCCGCTCACGAAGCGGTGGTATGTGCAATGGCACGACATTCAGGCGGAAGAACAGGTCCTTGCGGAACTCGCCGCGCTCAACCAGTTCGGCGAGATTGCGATTGCTGGCAGCGATGACCCGCACATCGCAGGCTATTGGCTGGTGCCCGCCGACCCGCTCGAAGCGTCCCTCCTGCAACACCCGTAGCAATGACACCTGGGCCTTCGGCGACAAGCTGTCGACTTCGTCCAGAAACAAGGTGCCTTGGTCAGCGAGTTCGAACCGGCCCTGCCGCTGTTGTTTGGCATCGGTGAAGGCGCCGCGCTCATGGCCGAACAGTTCGCTCTCGACCAGATCTGCCGGGAGGCTACCGCAATTCACCGCGACGAAGGACTGGTTCAGGCGCGAAGACATGCCATGGATGGATCTGGCCAGTATTTCCTTGC
>JAJPEP010000022.1 GCA_021166845.1 Thiobacillus sp. | reverse complement strand
GAGCTTTTCACAAGAAACCGGAGCTTGATTGTTTGCGAGCCAATCCCGATGAGGAAACCACTGACTGGAGAGCCGTGTGCGGGAGAACCGCACGCACGGTTCGGAGGGAGGGGAGAGTGGGAACTCTTCCCTACCCCTATCAAAAACACCATCGTCGCCCCCGTGGGGGCTTCAGCCGCTTACAGGGCTGGCCAACATCAACAAATAACGATGAAGGAGCCTTCATGATTCGGGGCGGTGGTGCGCCAGTTCCTTTCCCGATTCTTCCATCCCGCCACGGTCTTGGCTGGGCGGAGAACCCGTCCATCCTGGGAATGCTGTGGTTGGCCAGGCCGATGCTGCGACCTTCGCGCAGGCAGCGGGCCACAGGGTTTTCCACCGGCGCCCGGGTGGGTTTCGTTGACGATGTTGAACACGTGCTGTCGCGGCTGGCCTTGCGCTTCCGCAGCGCCCACCCGACGAACAGGACATTATGTGGTCGATGTAGGGCAAGCCAGCCGATGATGGCAAAAATAGCCAGCGCTACGGCAAAGCCGGTAAACACCTTTTGTTCGATGGACCATTTCATGGGTGGATACTAATCTACGCGACAAAAAAACGGGCTCCTTTGAGAGCCCGTTTTAAAGGAGACAATGAACCGGCAGATGGATTTGCAGCCGATTCTCTCCAACTCCGACTGGCTGTTAGCGTTCCCACACCACGCGCAGCAGGTTCTCCTTCTCGTTGTAGTGATATTCCAGCTCGCCCTGGTAGGCATGATGCAGCGCTTCGCCGATGCCGCGGGCGAGATGGATGTCGGTGGTGGTGATCTGGATGCCGTCGTCCTGATCCTCGATCTTCATGATCCGCTTCAGGGGATGCTCGGCCTTGGCCCGCGCTTCCTCGTTCCTGGCCATCTGCAGCAATTCCTCGCGATGATCCTTGAAGAACGAGCCGCCCACGCTCACATAGCCGGCCGGGAACTCGTCATGGATGCGGTGGCAGGCCGGGCACATTTCCTCGTGGGCCTCGGCAGGCTTCGCCAGCCATTGCCAGCGGCCTTCGTGGAACACGGCGCCGCATTGCGGGCATACCGTGGGTTCCGGCAGCTTGTGCTTGGCCTTGTAGGCGTCGTGCCGGGTTTCCTGCACCATGCGGTCGCGCCGGACAGGGTGGAAATCAGTGAATCGGGTTTTCATTTTTCGCTCCTTGTTAATGTCATTAAAAACATGCTTACATCCATTCTTTTTCCGCGGCGGCGCGCCGTTCTCCCCACAGCGCTCCCGGCGGCAGATCGAGCAGCGAATAGGCGCCCGCCTGCAGAAACGGCAACGCGCGTGCGGCGGCAAGCATCACTCGTGCCGCGAGCCCCGCCTCGTCGTAGCGGGCTTCCAGCAAAAATGAGGCGTGGCTGGTTTCTCCCGGCGCGGCGTGGCGTTCCAGCATCACGCCATGGTCGGTTTCTTCCAGCGCGGCGACACTGGGCACGGCGAAGACCAGCGTCTGTTCATCGAGGAAGATAGGGTCATTGACGATGGCGGCCTCAACTTCATCCGCGTCCGCCGAGGGCTCCAGCTCGACATAGACATAGCGCTGGAGGGCTCCGTCCATGGCACGGCGTTCTGTCGCCAGCGCGCTTCTCACGCCCTTGATGCCTGTCGCGGCCAGGGTGTGGTGCAGGCTTGATCCGGTATGGCGGCTGGTTTCCGTGTGCCCGCCGGGCGCCAGCAGCGCGAATTGGCTGCGGAACAGGGAGAGGGCGCCCGGATCGCAGCCCGCGCCAACGACAGCGGGCACCCTGTGATGCAGCGCGGCGCGATGGATTTCGGACTTGTGCGCGAGGAAGGCCTCGCCGTGGAGACGCGCGCATTCCACCATGGGAATACGACTTTGCAGCAGCGCTTTCGCGACCCCCATGACCGCATCAGGCGGCACGCAGACGAGCGCGGCGTCCACCTCGCCAAGCTCGCTGATATGGGTCACGGCGGGCGTTTTCAAGCCGGAGGCCGGCGCACTTTCGGGGCGGCGCACCACCCCTGCCAGCACGGCGGCCGGGTCGGCAAGAATGGCCTCGCTGCATTGGCGCCCCAGGTTCCCCAAACCGACAATGGCAAGCCGTGTTTTTTTCATGTTGTCAGCCCGGCATCACGCAGGGCCGGTTTCCAAAATACTTCTTGATTTCATATGGCTATATCACTGCTGGTTGTTGAAGTCATGTGCCTTGCCCCCTCTGGTAAAGCCCCTACCCCTTCGGCATCCCGCAGGTGGTGCCGTAGGAGCGGCTTTAGCCGCGATGCGCCGCAAGGCGCAAAGGGCAAATTCTCGCCAAGGCCTTTGCGGGCTACCGCCCGCATCGCGGCTGAAGCCGCTCCTACAGCGCTGGCTAACACCAACAAATGACGATGAAAATGCCTTTCATATTAGGACGAGGAATAAACGCTGAATTGCCTACCGTGATGCCTTTCCCAGCAGCCTGAGCATTTCGCGCATGAAGGCGGGCAGGTCGGCGGGCTGTCTGGACGTAACCAGCTTGCCGTCCACCACCACTTCCCGATCTTCGTAAAGAGCGCCGGCCTGTTTCAGTTCCTCGGCAACCGAGCGGTAGCAGGTCGCGCGCCGCCCCACCAGAACGCCGGCGCTGATCAGGATCTGCGGTCCATGGCAGATGGCGGCGACCGGTTTGCCGCCGCGCATGAAATCCTGTGCGATCGCAATGGCGGCCGCCTCCTTGCGCAGGGTCGCAGGCGCCTTGCCGCCGGGAAGAACGAGCAGGTCGTACGCCTGCGGGTCGACTTCCGCGAGCGCCTTGTCCGCGACGACCTCGTAACCGTGCTTGCCGCGGATGTTCCCCCGGGAAATCGAGGCGACGTCCACCGCCAGCCCCGCCTCCTGCAGCCGGTAGAGCGGAAACAGAAGCTCGGAATCCTCGAAATGGTCGGCGCTGACGATCAGGGCTTTCATGGGGCTTTACGTTCCAGTGAAATGCCGACCAGCTCGATCACCACCCCCAGCGCAAGCACCGCCAGTCCGCCCCACACCTCGGGCGCCAGATACATCAGGATGCCGCCCAGCACCACCAGAAACAGGGCGAGCGCACGCCTCGAGCGCCGATATCTCACCATGCCGCCAGCTCCCTCGCATCGATCAAGGCCGGGCGATGGCTATTCATAGCGCAACAGCGATTCGGCGAGCGTGTCGGCGCCAAAGTGTTCGATCAGCGCGTCGATCTCCGCCAGCAGCGTATCGTCCTCGTCGTCCTCCAGTTCGCCGTCGCCCACCAGACGCGCGCCGAGGCCGGCCAGGATGGCGTCCCTGACGGTGGCCAGCGTGGGCGGATTTTCGCGATTCTCATCGCCGACCACCGCCTCGATCGCACGCGACAAGGACTCGCTGGCGCTGGCCTGCACAAAATCGACCGCCGGTGCGGCGCCGCCGAACTCTTCGATCAGGGCATCCAGTTCGTCGAGGATCGATATGTCGACATCGAAGTGATGCAGTTTCTCGGTCTCCTTGAAGTCGTCCGGCAACAGGTCGGCGAGAAAGCGGCGCACCGCCATGAGCGTGACGGGTTGCTCGCATTCCGGATCGTCGACCCGGCTGCCGAGCAATGCCGACAAGCGTGGGCTGACGCGGCTGGCAACATCGATGGGATTACGGATCATGGCGTTTCCTGGTTGAGATAGGACGATTTTCCTAAAACCACTTTCTATTTAAATATATAGCAGATGGTTTCCCGGACATGGCCGCCCCCATTTCCCGGCGCGTGGCTCGCCTATCATTAACCGATGGACAAAAGCCGCCCTCCACACGCTTCAACCCGGCCGGAGCAGGCCGCCAACCTCGAAACCAAGCTCGATTTCCTGGGGCAGCCGGCTGCCTACCCCGAGGCGCCGTCGCGGGTGGAAGCGGTGGAGACCCACATGTCCTGGGTTTTTCTCACCGACACCCATGCCTACAAGCTGAAAAAGCCGGTGCGCTACGACTACCTCGACTTCAGCACGGTCGAGGCGCGGCGCCTGGACTGCGAAGTGGAAGTGCGGCTCAATCGCCGCCTGGCCGCCGAGGTCTACCTGGGGGTGATCCCGCTGGTGCTGGACACGGCGGGCCGCCTGAGCCTGGGCGGAGCAGGGGAGACGGTCGACTGGCTGGTGCGGATGCAGCGGCTGCCGGCGGACCGCATGCTCGACCACCTGCTCCGCAACGGTGCGGTCAGGCAGCCGGAAATCGTTCAACTGGCCCGCCGGCTTGCCCGCTTCTACGCCGCACTCCCCGCGGAACCCCTCGCGCCCGAGGCGTATCGGCAATCCCTGGCAGGGCGGATCGAGGACAACCTGCGCGAACTCGTGAGCCCGGAATTCGGCCTGCCCCGGGACGTGCCGGCGGGGCTCGCCCGCTTTCAGCTTGATTTCCTGGAACATCATGCGGGGCTGTTCGACCGGCGCGTGCAGGCGGGCCGCATCGTCGAGGGCCACGGCGATCTGCGGCCGGAACACGTGTGCCTGCTGGCGCAACCGGTCGTCATCGACTGCCTGGAGTTCAAGCGCGAGTACCGCATCCTCGACCCGGCCGACGAATTGGGCTATCTGGCGCTGGAGTGCGAGCGGCTGCACGCGCCGCACGTGGCCTGCTGGCTGCTGGAAGAATATGGCGAGGCGAGTGGCGATGCACCGCCCGCCGGCCTGCTGCATTTCTACCAGAGCTGCCGGGCGATGCTGCGCGCCAAGCTCGCCCTGTGGCACCTGCGCGACGACGGGCGGCATCTGCCGGAAAAATGGATTGCCACGGCGAGGGACTATCTCGAATGGGCGCAACGGCACGCCGACTCGGCCGGGAACTGAGCCGCGCAAACCCGCCGTTCAGCCGTGCTTCCGCCGCCTTTATGCAGGAGCAGCGCCTGACTGTAGGAGCGGCGTCCTCGCCGCGATTGCCCGCGCCACGCCACCGCCCCCATTCGGCCCGGGGGCGGGCCTCCCACAACGGCACGCACCTGTAGGAGCAGGCCGTGGTTATAAGCCGCTGAAGCGGCAACAA
>JAJPEP010000011.1 GCA_021166845.1 Thiobacillus sp. | reverse complement strand
TCAATACTGCTTCGCTCAAACTCAAAATGAAATTAACTTCAATTCAAGTGTGAGCATTTATGCTAGTTGTCAGTCCAACCGAAGCCGAACCAACTACCGCAGCAACACCCACACCTATCGGCTGTAAATTGTTAAAGATCAGTCTCTTAATGACTTCGCATTCGTTGCGTTGCCGTTTCGAGAGGTGCGCATTCTACGTAGTTCACATAAAACGTCAACACTTATTTCGAAATGGTTGCGGGGGCAGGATTTGAACCTACGACCTTCGGGTTATGAGCCCGACGAGCTGCCAGACTGCTCCACCCCGCGCCTGTCGCAATGTTTTGCGTCAATCGAGAAGCGGAACTATAGCAAAGCCTCCCCGGGGACGTCAACACTTCTTCGGCTTTCCGATCAGGCCAGCCGCCTTGAAGGACGGATCCCCAATGATTTCAACACGCTGGCAATGCGAAATCATTTCCTCACACCGTATCGCGCAGCGATGGCGTGCGCCATGGCAAAAATTGCCAGGCATACAGACTGTTGCCCTTGTCGCTACCATACAAAGCTTGCATGGACAGGGAGTTGAGTGTGCGTATGACCGAGTTTTCCCTTTCGCGCTTGCCGCGCATCGAGTTTGGCGCCGGCGTGCTGGCCAAATTACCAAGCATCGCCCGCGGATATGGCGCGCATGCCTTGCTCGTCACCGGTGCGGGCTCGCTGAAAAGCTCGCCGTTCTGGCCGGCCGTGACGGCCGGCCTTAAAGCGCAGGGCATTTCGTGGCTGCACCTTGCCATCCCGGGCGAACCGTCGCCGCAGATGGTGGACGAGGCCGTGCGCGCCTTGCGCACAGAGCCTGTTGATGTCGTGATCGGCATCGGCGGCGGCAGCGCGCTAGATGCCGCCAAGGCGATCGCCGGCCTGCTCAAGCCCGGTAACTCGGTGATGGATCACCTGGAAGGCGTGGGCCCCGAGTTGCCGTACACCGGCCCGGCCACCCCGTTCATCGCCGTGCCGACCACGGCGGGCACCGGCTCAGAAGCGACCAAGAATGCGGTGTTGAGCGTGCAGGGGATGGACGGCTTCAAGAAGTCCTTCCGCGACGAGAAACTGGTGGCGGAAGTCGCGCTGGTCGACCCGGATCTTTTGGCGACCTGTCCGCCTGCTGTCATCGCGGCGAACGGCATGGATGCCTTCACCCAGCTGCTGGAGTCCTTTGCCTCCAGCCGCGCCGCGCCGCTAACTGACTCGCTCGCCTGGGGCGGTATGAAGGCCACGCGCGACGGCCTGCTGGCTTTATATGCGGACGCCGGCGACGCCATGGCGCGCGAGCGGATGGCGTACGCGGCGCTGGTGTCGGGCATCACGCTGGCGCAGGTCGGGCTCGGTTCGGTGCACGGACTGGCCGCGCCGCTGGGGGCATTCTTCCCGATTCCGCATGGCGTGGCGTGCGGCACACTGGTGGCGATGGCCACGCACATCAATATCGAAGCGCTGCGCACGCGCGAACCGGCGCATCCGGCGCTGGAAAAATACGCGCAGGTGGGGCGATTGCTGAGCAAACAAGGACACCTGGATCAGGAAGCCGCCCATGCCGCCTTGATCGACACACTGGAAGCCTGGACGCGCGCGCTTGGGCTGCCGACGCTGGCGCATTACGGGGTGACGTCCGCCGACATCCCGCGCATCGTGGCCGACAGCCGCGGCAGCAGCATGAAAACCAATCCGGTCTTGCTCGAGGACAGCGAAATCGCAGCCATTCTCGCGGCGCGGATTTGACCATGCTGCGCTCAAGTTAAACGCACGCCATCCGCTATTTCTGCGACTAAATCATTCTGGAGCACATCATGTCCGGCCTCCTGGTTTTTTTTATCGTGCTCGCCCTGTTCGCCGTTTTCGGCGTGTTCATCTTCAACCAGCTGGTGACGCTGAAACACAACGTCGGCAAGGCCTGGTCGAACATCGACATCCTGCTCAAGCAGCGCCACGACGAACTGCCCAAGCTGGTCGAAACCTGCAGGCAATACATGCAGTTCGAGCAGGAAACGCTGGAGAAGGTGATGCAGGCGCGCAGCCAGGTAGCCAGCGCGCGCGCTTCGCACGACATTCCCGCGCTGGGGCAGGCCGAAGGCGCGCTTCGGCTGGGACTGGGCAACCTGTTTGCGGTCGCCGAAGCCTATCCCGAGCTGAAAACCAACGAAACCTTCCAGCATCTACAAGCGCGGATTACAGGGCTGGAAAACGCCATCGCCGACCGCCGCGAGTTTTACAACGACTCGGTCAACGTCAACAACGTGCGGGTCGAACAGTTTCCCGACACCGTCGTCGCGCGGCTGTTCGGCTTCCGCCAGTTTTCGCTGCTGCGGTTTGCCGCCGAAGAAAAGAAAGACGTCGACCTGAAACAGCTCTTCAATAGCTGATGCTCCCCGTGCGCTGGGCGGCCGAATGGCGGCACGATTACGCCAATCTCGCGCTGGGCGGCGGCAACCTGCTCATCCTGCTGCTCGGTTTCCAGTTGCACTCGCGCATCGGCTGGCAGGTCAGTTTTGTGCTGGTCGGGCTGACCAGCTTCTGGGCGTGGTACGCCAACCTCAAGCGCTACCGCACCGTGGCGGACACGCCGACCTCGCGCATCGCCTCCGCGCCGCAAGGCTATATCGAGCTGGTCGGCCGCGGCCGGCAGCCGCCGGGCGCCGGCCTGCTCAGCCCGATCAGCGGCCTGCCCTGCCTGTGGTACCGCTACCGCATCGAACGCAAAAACGGCGATCGCTGGGAACATGTCGAATCCGGCATCTCGCACGACACCTTCGGCATCAGCGACGGCAGCGGCCTGGTTCTTGTCGACCCCGACGGCGCCGAAATCCTCACCTCGCGCAAGCAGGTTTCCAACGCAGGGGGCTACCGCAAAACCGAGTGGACCCTGATTGAAGGCGAAACCCTTTACGTCATCGGCGAGCACGTCACCCTCGGCGGCCCCAACGCCGTGCTCGACAAAAAATCCGATCTTTCCACGCTGCTGGCCGAATGGAAACGCGACAAGTCCGCCCTGCTGGAACGCTTCGACGCCAACCGCGACGGCGAAATCGGCCTCGACGAATGGGAGCGCGCGCGCCAGGCAGCATCCGATGAGGTCGACCGCGCCCATCTCGATATCCGCCTGAAAGACGGCATCCACCTCATGCGTCAACCTGCACACGGCCGCCCCTTCCTCGTTGCCAACCGCGAAGTCACCGCACTGGTGCGGCATTTTCGTCTGTGGAGCTGGGCGCATCTGGTGCTGATCATGGCCGCGCTGTTGGGCCTGGCCATCGTCGGGCGCACGCTCTGAATGACGCTTGCCCTGCCCCGCTTCGCGCCCTATAGTTGGGACACGGAGGACGCACAATGAAACAGTTCATACCCGAAACGCCAGCCGACTACGATCACACCCGCATCGTCGAGCGACCCGATGGCTGTTACTGGATCGATGCCGATACCGGCGAGGAATATGGGCCTTTCCCCAGCATACTGGAAGCCGTGCAGGACATGGAATACAACGCCGAAAGCGACTTTGAGCCATGCGAAACGGTGGAAGAAGCCGAAGAGGAAATTGGCATATCCGACTGGATCGATCCCGACACCGGCGAGCCCGGTGAAGACGCTCACCGCCCGATAGAGTGAGGCCCGGCTGAGCCTGTCCGGACAGATTTTTCCGGGGAGGCAGACGCCGCGGCACGCGCTTCACGTTCGAATACATTATCGCGATACGGATGGCCGCCGCGCGCCCAGGCGAGCAGACCGGCGAGCGGATACAACAGCAGCAGCAATACCCCCCAGCGCTCGAACTGCCTGACATGCGCACGCTCGTGCCCACGGGTTGCCGTCAGCGCGTCCAGCGACACACCCACCACCACATGTCCCAGCGTGATCGCCGCCACCGCGCCGCTGAACGGCAAGCCCCGCCTTAACACCCATGCCGGCCAGCCGCCCGCGGCCTCCAACACGCCATCCACCCGCAGCAGGGTGCCGCCGCTGCCGCGCGCGATGAACGCCACCAGCATGCCGATCAGGGTCACCGGAAGCGCCCACAGATAAAGCAGGACCCGCAGCATTCAGCCGTCGATCGCGCCCGCGAACCAGCGTTCTTCCGGCAGGCCATGGCGCACAAAATGCGCCCGCGCCTGATCCAGTTGCACCGCGATGCCCGCGGCATAAACGTCGAAGCGATGCAGGTCGGGATAATCCAGCACGATGGCCTCCAGCACCGCATCAAGGTCGTCGCTTTGTGCGTGCGGCACGTAATTAAAATTGTCCAGCGCGTCGGTCCAGGTGCGGCACAGGTTGTCCTGATAATGGCCGGCCGCGTCAGCCAGCCAGTGCAGGTCCATCGACTCGGCCAGCTCCAGCGACATGGCGTGCTGGATCAGGCTCTTGATCGGCGCAAAGCCGGCGCCGAATGCGAGAAAGATCACCGGCCGCGGCGAATCCTCGTCCAGCACAAAGTCGCCGAACGGCCCTTCCAGTTCCACCGTATCGTTGGCCTTCAACGTGGTGAACAGCGCCTCGGCGAATGCATCGCCGGGGCGGCGCGGAATCTGCACCTCGATATGGCGGTCCTCGCACGGGCAACTGGCGATCGCATAGCGCCCGCTCGCCCCGTTGGCAGCGACCCGGAGACTTTGCCCGCCGAGGTAGCGCAGGCGCTGGCTGCGCGGCGCCAGAATGTGCAGCGCGGCCATCTGCGGATTGAACACCTCGACCGATTTGACCCTGGCGGAAATCTGCTGCAGCGGGATGTCATGCGCGCCCGAAACATTAGCCTCGATCACCACATCGTTCACCGGTGCATACGCGCACAGCAGGATTACCCCGGCGTCTTTTTCGGTCTGCTTCAACACATAGTCGTGAGCGTGAACTTTCTTCACTTCGCCCGACACCAGTCGCGCCTTGCACTCGCCGCAGTTGCCGTTGCTGCATCCATAATTGAGCGACACGCCGTTGCGTAGCGCCGCTTCGAGCAGCGTGTCGTTGCCGTCCACGAAAAATTCGTGGCCACTGGGCTGAATGGTCACATGAGCTGACATGAGTTTAAGTATCCTTTCCTGTGCAATCACCGCCTGCGCCAACACGGCATCCGGTGGCGTTTCGGCCAGATTTCGCAACAAAAATGCGCGCAACGTATGCAGGGCATGGTGCGTCTCGGCGCTCGCGTTTTCCTCGAGTTCGTCGATCTTGTCGTCCAGCCAGGCCATCACATTGCCGTAGTGCAGCAGCAAGGCCTTCGCCGCCGCGTAATCGTCACCCAGCTCGTTCAGCCGTGCCACCAGCACATCCTTGTCCGGCAGCGCGCGCTCGCGCACCCGCTTGGCAAACGCCTTGTCCTTGATTTCGGTCACCCGGCGAAACTCAGCATCGTCGTCCCATGCCACCTCGGGGAACGCGCGCAGCAACTCGTCGAGTTCGACCATGCCGTCGAAGGTCGACAGCGTGCCGTTGCGGATCATTTCCTGCAGCGTATGGCGCGGCTGCCCAACCAGCTTGACCACGCGGGAAAGCGGAAGTAGATGACTCATGGAACCATGTTACTACGTGCACCGGGCGGACAGAATCGGCAATTCCGAATCCTGGATTTGCGCTTGCCCGGCGCTTCTGCCAATACAATCGCACCACGCTTCAATTACACGATGTTCCATCGCGCCATGCCTTCAGTCACCACCCGCCCCTGCCCCGCCGACGCCCGCGCCGCCCTCGAACAGGCCGGCCTCGCGCCCGCCTGGGCGCGGCTGTATGCCGCACGCGGCGTCACCCATCCCGAGCAGATCGCGCACCGACTGCCGCAGCTGCTGCCGCCCGCCGGGCTGCTGCACATCGAGCGCGCCGCCGCGCTGCTGGCCGACGCCATCGCGGCAAACAAGCGCCTGCTCATCATCGCCGACTACGACGCCGACGGCGCCACCGCCTGCGCGGTCGGCGTGCGCGGCCTGCGCCTGCTCGGCGCGCAGGTCGATTTTCTGGTGCCCAACCGGCTCGAACACGGCTACGGCCTCACCCCCGACATCGTCAGGCTCGCCGCCGAGCGCCGGCCCGACCTGATCGTCACCGTCGACACCGGCATCGCCGCGGTCGACGGCGTGGCGGCGGCGAACGCGCTCGGCATTCCGGTGCTGGTCACCGACCATCACCTGCCCGGCGATGCCTTGCCGGATGCCGCCTGCATCGTCAATCCCAACCAGCCCGGCTGCGGCTTCGCGTCGAAAAACCTGGCGGGCGTGGGGGTGATGTTTTACGTGCTGCTGGCGCTGCGCGCCGAACTGCGCGAGCGCAGCGCGTATGCGCAGCAGCCCGAACCCGACCTGCGCGCCCTGCTCGATCTGGTCGCCCTCGGCACCGTCGCCGACGTCGTCAGGCTCGACGCCAACAACCGCACCCTGATCGAAAATGGCCTGGCGCGGATGCGCGCGGGCAAGGCCTGCGCCGGCATCAACGCGCTGTTCCGCGCCGCCGCGCGCGACCCCGCGCGCGCCACCGTGTTCGACCTCGGCTTCATGCTCGGCCCGCGGCTCAACGCCGCCGGCCGCATCGACGACATGGCGCTCGGCATCGAATGCCTGCTGGCCGACGACCCCGCCACCGCGCAGCAGCTGGCGCAGCAGCTCGACACTCTCAACCGC
>JAJPEP010000021.1 GCA_021166845.1 Thiobacillus sp. | reverse complement strand
CTTCAAAAATAGCTTCACGTCGATCACCGCGCGCGGTGACATGATAGAGGGCGTCAGGAAACTCTATGCGGATTGGGCGCGACATGATGCGAACGATAGCAGAGGAAATGCTACTTAGCTAGACCTGACCCCTGCCTTTTGTTGTCACCACCCGCTCAAGACGCCCAACGTGGAAGTAACCGGCCTGCGCGGCTTTTCGCGCAGGTCCGGTTGACTGCCGGGTTAGGTTTCTGGTCGCGCACAGCTACAACTTCCGTACAAGCGTAAGACCATCAGCGACAGGAAGCATGGACATGTCTACACGGGAGTCTTGGCCGATTTTCTCATTGAGTTCCCGAAGTACCGATATGTCCGTATCGCTGATTCTCGACCTGAGGTCGGCATTGAGGACGTTGGGATCAACGACCGAGCCGAACAGTAGGACGTTGTCGATTGCGATGATTCCGCCGGGGCGCAGCAACGAAAGCGCGGCCTCGTAGTAGCGGATGTAATTGGATTTGTCGGCGTCGATGAACGCAAAGTCGAAGGTTGCGCTTTGACCAGAGGCGAGCAATTCTTCAATGGTATTGAGTGCTGGCCCGAGCCTGAAGTCGATGCGATCAGAAACACCCGCTTCCTTCCAGTATCTCTTTCCAATGTTCGCCCAGGTGTCGTTGATATCGCACGCGACAACGACCCCATCCTTCGGTAGCGCCAAGGCTATGCAAAGGGCGCTGTAGCCCGTGTACGTGCCGATTTCAATCGCCCTCTTGGCACCGAGAGTACGGATAAGGAACGCCATGAACTGCCCTTGTTCGGGCGGTATCTGCATGATGGCGTTGGGATCTCGGTCTGTTTCCGCTCTCAGCCGTCTCAGCACGTCTGACTCTCGCAACGAGACAGACAGGATGTAATCGTGAAGCTCTTTGGTGAATTTGATTTCCGACTTATCCAAGGGGAGTGCTCCGAAAAAACGAATAGCGTTTATCCGCCGCTGAAGACGAACGAGGAGAGCACAGGCGGTCACTGCGGCGGATAAACCTCGTTGGACTGAACCGGCGTGATGACGTCGGCTATGGGGATTGTAAGTCTGGCGGGGCGGGGGTCAAGCGGATGGCGCTGAAGAACCTGGCCGCAATCGAGATCGAAGGATACCGGACTGCATCATGCACGGCCTCGGCGATACACTTTCGCCTGGTGCGCCGCACTGGAAATCCGCCGTGGCGGTTGCGGGCGCGAGCGCTCCCCTGCCTCCTGTCGAAGGCATTGCCATGGAGCCAACGTCGATTGGATTCGCTCAAGAAGACGCGCACGGCGGCCCTCGTGACGCCCCCTGCGGCGCACGCACTGGCGCGAGCGACCCGGTTACCCCGAAATGCCCCATGCCGCAATGCGCACAGGCACGCCATTCGATTCGCGCCACCCGCAGCATGAACGCTTCCACCGACTCGATCACCACCGGATCGGGTGTCGGAGCATCGAGTGCTGTGCGCGCCAGCGCCAATCGACTGGCCTTGTGCCTGGGTGCCAACAGACCGTAATGGCGGATACGCTTGAACCCGCTCGGCAGCACATGCTTGAGAAAGCGGTCGATGAACTCGGTAGCCGGCAGACGCAGCGTGCGTTTCTTTCCACCGGTTGCATCCGCGCGTACGCGGAACGCCACTTCTCCGTCGTCCAACCCACCGTGGCCAATGCCGACGATGCGCTCGTTCGAGATCGCCACCCGGTGCGTGTAGCGCCCCAGGTACTCCAGCACCTGCGCCGGGTCGCCCAGCGGCTGCTTGGCATAGACCACCCACTCATGCGTGTAGAGACACGCCAACAAATCGCGCCACGCCGTCGCTTCGATTCCCGCTGCGCCTGCCAGTTTCCCGTCCCGATGCACTGCCTTCAACGCGGTAACAAACTTGCCCCGGAACACCTTCGACAGCGCCTGCACCGGAAACAGAAAGCCACGCTTTGCTGCCGCCCATTCGCCGGCGGCCGTCAGCGCCCCGCCCGCCACCAGTGCATGCACATGCACATGCCGCCCCAGGTCCTGCTTCCAGGTATGCAGCACCAGGGTGAAGGCCGGTGTTCCACCCAGCCAGCGCGGATTGGCGGCAAACTCGGTGAGCGTGTTTGACGCCGCTGCGAACAGCGTTTCGTAGAGCACCCGCGGGCGTTGCCCGATCAGTCCGTTCAGATCGTGCGGCAGGGTGAACACAAGGTGGAAATACGGCGTCGGCAACAATTCGCGGCGGCGCGCGACGAGCCAGGCTTCCTTGGCGCGCGTCTGACACAACGGGCAATGCCGGTTTCTGCAGGAATGATAGACATGGCGCGTCGTGCCGCAGGCGTCGCAGACCTCGACATAGCCGCCGAGCGCGGCGGTGCGACAGGCGACGATAGCGCGCCAGACGCGCGCCTTGGCGGCAGACAGGTCATGCGCCGCGAGATAGGCCGATTCATGGCGACGCAGGATGTCGGCCAGGCCCACGCGGTGGGCAGACGGGATCATGCTGGCCGCTCAGCGTGTCGGCAGGTCGAGCAGTTCCAGCGGCGACGTGGCCCCGGTGACGTGGCTGTGCGCCAGTTGCAAATAGCGCATCGTGGTCGAGATGTGGCCGTGGCCGAGGAGTTGCTGGAGCGTCGGCAAATCCACCCCGGCTTCGAGCAGGGGAGTGGCGAAGCAGTGCCTCAGAATGTGAATGCCGCCCTCCGGGCGGATGCCGGCGGCATCCCGCGCGGCGCAGTATATGCGTTGCACCGTCTTGGGATCGATCGGCGCCGACCCGGCGGGGTTGGGGAACAGCCAGCGTCCCGGTCGGGCGATGCGCCACCAGGCGCGCAAGCTATCGAGCAGGCGCGGCGACAGCAGCGTATAGCGATCACGGCCGCCTTTGCCCTGGCGTACCCTGAGGCACATGCGATCCGGGGCGCTCTCGATGTCCGCGACTTGCAAAGCGCAGACTTCGGACACACGCAGACCGGCGGCGTAGGTCGTCATCAAGAGCGTGCGTCCGCGTAGCGTTCCGGCGGCATCGATCAGACGCGCCACCGAGACGCAATATGTGCAGTGGATACGGCGTTTCATTTTGTTCCACGGCAAGCGCCATCCGCGAGACCTGGGTGCGCCGGAGGTGGAGGCGTTTCTGACGCATCTGGCGGTGGAGGGCAATGTGGCGGCTGCAACGCAGAACCAGGCTTTGTCGGCTTTGATTTTTTTGTATCGTGAGGTGCTGGGCATTGAGTTGCCCTGGCTGGACAAGGTGACGCGCGCCAAGCGCCCGCGGCATTTGCCGGTGGTGTTGACGCGCGACGAGGTGCGGGCGGTGCTTGGAAAAATGGAGGGGGTGTATGGCCTGTTGGCGCGGCTGCTCTATGGGTCGGGGATGCGGCTGATGGAGGTGATCCGCTTGCGGGTGAAGGATGTGGAATTCACGCGCGGCGAGATCGTGGTGCGCGATGGCAAAGGGGCGAAGGATCGGGTGACGATGCTGCCCGAATCGGTGAAGGCGGATTTGCAGGCGCATCTGGTGTGGCGGCGCGAGTTGTTCGAGCGGGACAAACAGGCAGGCAAGGCATCGGTCTACTTGCCGGATGCGCTGGCGCGCAAGTATCCGAATGCGCCGACGGAGTGGGGCTGGCAGTATGTGTTTCCCTCGGGCAGCTATTCGCTCGATCCGCGCAGCGGCGATGAACGCCGGCACCACCTGGACGAAAAACTGCTGCAACGGGCGATGAAGCGAGCGGTGCTGGCGGCGGGCCCGGTCAAACCGGCCACGCCGCATACGCTGCGGCATTCGTTCGCCACGCATCTGCTGGAGCGCGGCCAGGATATCCGCACGATTCAGGAATTGCTGGGCCACAAGGACGTGGCGACGACGATGGTTTACACCCATGTGTTGAACAAGGGCGGCTGCGGGGTGGTCAGTCCGCTGGATATGTGAGGTCCAGTCGGTCTGCGGGGCGACAAGCCCCGCGGTCGCGCCACCGCCCGCCTTGCCGTGCGGCAATGAGCGTTTGTTGGTTGGCGCGGCTGCGCAGCGGTCTTACACGATATCGAGATGATCCAGCCCGGCCATCATGTCGCGGCCCTTGGCCTCCTGGCCGTGCAGCTTGATCTGCAGGCGCAGGTCGTTGAGGCTGTCGGCGTTCCGTAGCGCATCCTCGTAGGAAATCATCCCAGCTTCGTAGAGGTCGAACAGCGCCTGGTCGAAGGTCTGCATCCCCATCTCACGTGATTTCGCCATGATTTCCTTGATCTCGTGCACGTGGCCTTTGAAGATCAGGTCGGCGATCAGCGGCGAGTTGAGCAGGATCTCGACTGCGGCGACGCGGCCGGCTACGCCCTTGCGCGGGATCAGGCGCTGCGAGATGAAGGACTTCAGGTTGAGCGACAGGTCCATCAGCAGCTGGTCGCGCTTTTCCTCGGGGAAGAAGTTGATGATGCGGTCGAGCGCCTGGTTGGCGCTGTTGGCGTGCAGGGTCGACAGGCACAGGTGGCCGGTTTCGGCGAAGGCGATCGCGTATTCCATGGTTTCGCGGTCGCGGATCTCGCCGATCAGGATGACGTCGGGCGCCTGCCGCAGGGTGTTCTTCAGCGCGGAGAACCAGTTGTCGGTGTCGATCCCGACCTCGCGCTGGGTGATGATGGATTTCTTGTGCTCGTGCACGTATTCGATCGGGTCTTCGACCGTGATGATGTGGTCGCAGGCGTTTTCGTTGCGAAAGCCCACCATTGCCGCCAGCGAGGTCGATTTGCCGGTGCCGGTGCCGCCGACGAAGATGACCAGCCCGCGCTTGATCATCGCGACGTCGCGCAGGATCGGCGGCAGGTTCAGGTCTTCCATCTTCGGAATCTTGGTGACGATGGTCCGCATCACGACGCCGACGCGCCCCTGCTGCACGAATACGTTGACACGGAAGCGGCCGATCTCGGGCGGGCTGATCGCGAAGTTGGATTCGTTGCTCGCCTCGAAGTCCTTCCACTGCCGCTCGTTCATGATCGAACGTGCCAACTCGCTGGTGTGCGCGGGCGTCAACGTCTGGTTCGACACCGGGGTGATCTTGCCGTCGACCTTGATGGCGGGCGGAAAACCGGCGGTAAGGAAGAGGTCGGAGGCATTCTTCGCCAGCATCAGCCGCAGCAAATCGTGGACGGTTTTTTCAGCATTCATCGTTCGATCCTCAACCCAGAAATGCGTCTTTGTTCTGCGCCATGTTGCGTGCCACGCCCGAGGCCACCATGTTGCGTTTTACCAGATCCTGCAGGCACTGGTCGAGCGTCTGCATGCCCAGGTTGCCACCCGTCTGGATCGACGAATACATCTGCGCCACCTTGCCTTCGCGGATCAGGTTGCGGATGGCCGGAGTGCCGATCATGATTTCATGCGCGGCGACGCGGCCCGTGCCGTCCTTGGTTTTCAGCAACGTCTGCGAGATGACGGCGCGCAGCGATTCGGACAGCATCGAGCGCACCATTTCCTTTTCCGCTGCCGGGAACACGTCGACCACGCGGTCGATGGTCTTGGCGGCGGACGAGGTGTGCAGGGTGCCGAACACCAGGTGGCCGGTTTCGGCGGCGGTGAGCGCGAGACGAATGGTTTCGAGGTCGCGCAATTCGCCGACCAGGATGACGTCTGGGTCTTCCCGCAGCGCCGAACGCAGGGCGTTGCTGAACGACAGTGTATGTGGGCCGACCTCGCGCTGGTTGATCAGGCATTTCTTGCTCTGGTGCACGAATTCAATCGGGTCTTCGACCGTCAGGATGTGCGCGTACTGGTTTTCGTTGACGTAGTCCATCATCGCCGCCAGCGTGGTCGACTTACCCGAACCGGTCGGCCCGGTCACCAGCACGATGCCGCGCGGCTGATCGGAGATTTCCTTGAAAATCGGGGGACAGTTGAGCTCTTCCAGCGACAGCACTTTCGACGGAATCGTCCGGAACACCGCGCCCGCGCCGTATTGCTGGTTGAAGGCGTTGACGCGGAAGCGCGCCAGCGACGGGATTTCGAACGAGAAGTCGATCTCCAGCGTTTCCTCGTACACCTTGCGCTGGCTGTCGTTCATGATGTCGTACACCATGCGGTGCACGTCCTTGTGATCCATCGGCGGCAGGTTGATGCGGCGGATGTCGCCGTTGACCCGGATCATCGGCGGCAGGCTCGACGACAGGTGCAGGTCGGAAGCCTTGTTCTTGACGGCAAAAGCCAGCAGTTCGGAAATGTCCACGCGTGCCTCGTTCTGTATTGGGTGGGGTTTTGACAAATATTGATCCGAAACGAAACAAATGAAACGGCCGGGGCTGGCGGCTTAACAAAAATGGTCTAAAGCCGCGCTGTGTTTCGGATCAATATCGATTAAACCTTGGCTGTTATTGAACAACAATTCAACTTGTCGGGTTTCTGTTCAATAATGAACGCAATGGATAACGGCCCGAATTCTCCCAAACTTGAGGCCGGCATGCACCCTCTCGCCGGCACGCCATGCGACCGTTTGCGTGCCGTGCAGGCACGGATTGCGCGCGCCGCAGCCGAGGCGGGGCGCGACGCGGCAACGGTGCGCCTGCTGGCGGTGAGCAAGACCTTTGACGCCGCCGCGGTGCGCGCCATGGCGGCTTGCGGCCAGCATGAATTCGGCGAAAATTACCTTCAGGAAGCGCTGGAAAAGCAGGCCGCGTTGGGCGACCTGCCATTGCTGTGGCATTTCATCGGGCCGATCCAGAGCAACAAGACGCGGGCGATCGCCGGGAACTTCAGCTGGGTGCACAGCGTGGATCGGCTGAAAATTGCCGATCGGCTGTCCGCGCAGCGTCCTGCCGGCTTGCCGCCGCTGCAGGTTTGCATCGAGGTCAATGTCAGTGACGAGGCCAGCAAGGGCGGCGTGGCCGTGGCTGAACTGCCCATGCTGGCGGAGGCCGTTTCGAAACTGCCGGGCCTGCGGTTGCGCGGGCTGATGGCGATTCCTGCTCCGGCGACCGGGATGGCCGCGCAGCGCGCCGCATTCCGGCGGGTGCGCGAGGCGTACGATGCGCTGATTGCACATGGCCATGCGCTCGATACCCTGTCGATGGGCATGTCGGCCGATCTGGAGGCGGCGGTTCCGGAAGGCGCGACCATCGTGCGGATCGGCACCGCATTATTTGGTGAAAGGTAGAAAGAAATATGCATAAAGTGAGCTTCATCGGCGGCGGCAACATGGCGGCCGCCATCATCGGCGGCCTGATCGCCAGCGGCACCCCGCCCACCGACATCGAGGTGGTGGAAATCAACGCCGACGCACGCGGGCAACTGGCTGCGCGCTTTGGCGTGGTGACGCATACGGATCTTTCGCAGGCGCGGCTGCATGGCCTGATCGTGCTGGCGGTGAAGCCGCAAAGCCTGCCCGAGGTGGCGGCCGCACTGGCGCCGCGCCTTGCCGGCCATCTGGTGGTGTCGATTGCCGCCGGGGTGCGGGTGGCCGACCTCGCGCGCTGGCTGGGCGGGCACACGCGGATCGTGCGCGCCATGCCCAACACCCCGGCGCTGGTGCAGGCCGGGATTGCCGGGCTGTTTGCACCCCTCGACGTCAGCCAGGACGCGCGTTCGCAGGCCGAGGCGGTGCTGCGCGCCGTCGGCGGCGTGGTGTGGGTGGAGGACGAGCCCCAGCTGGACGCGGTCACCGCGGTGTCGGGCAGCGGCCCGGCCTATGTGTTTTATTTTCTCGAATCGCTGGAAGCCGCGGCGGTGGCGCAGGGCCTGTCGTCCGCCACCGCGCGCCAGCTGGCGCTGCAGACTTTCTTTGGCGCGGCCAAGCTGGCGCTTGAGTCGGGCGAGGAACCGGCCGTGCTGCGTCAGCGGGTCACGTCCAAGGGCGGCACCACCGAGCGCGGCATTGCCGCGCTGGACGCGGCGGCGGTCAAGCTGGCCATCGGCCAGGCGGTGGAGGCGGCCAGCCGCCGCAGCGCCGAACTCGGCGACGAGCTGGGGCGATTGGCATGATCGCAGGGGCGCTGAAGTTCCTGATCCAGACGCTGGGTAACCTGTTCGTGATCGCGGTGCTGCTGCGCTTCATGATGCAGCTGTTCCGGGTGCCGTTTCGCAATTCTTTCGCCCAGTTCGTCGTCGCCATCACCGACTTTGCGGTGAAGCCGCTACGCCGGGTGGTGCCGGGCCTGCTGGGCCTCGACTGGGCGTGTCTGGTGCTCGCCTGGCTGGTCGAGTTGGCGGTGGTGACGGCCGGCTACTGGCTGGATGGCTTTCCGTTCGGGCTGGCGGGCGGCGGAGTATGGTCGGTGATGCTGGGGCTGGCGGCGGTGAAGCTGTTGAGCCTGGCGGTTTACCTGGTCATCGGCCTGACCCTGGTGCGCGCGGTGCTGTCGTGGGTCAATTCCAATACGCCGCTGATGCCGGTGGTGTATGCCTTGACCGAACCCTTCCTGCATCCGCTGCGGCGCATCGTCCCCATGGTCGCCAATGTCGATCTGACGCCGCTGGTGCTGTTCATCCTGTGCCAGCTGGTGCTGATGGTGCCCTTGCTGGCGCTGGAGCGGGCGCTGCTTGCTTCCCTCTGAGCGGCCCCCCGTCTGGGCGCGCCCCGATGGCGCGGGCTGGCTGCTTGATCTCCATGTGCAGCCGGGGGCGAAAGCCACTGCCGCGGTGGGCGAGCATGGCGGCCGGCTGAAATTAAAGATTGCCGCGCCCGCGGTCGATAACAAGGCGAATGCGCATCTGCTGGCCTGGCTGGCCGCGCAACTGGGCGTGCCGAAGTCCGCGGTCCGCCTGGTTCGCGGCGACGCCTCGCGGCAGAAAACCGTGGCAGTCTCCGGGGTCGAAACCCCCTGGCTTGATATCGGGAAGAACAGCAAAACATGAGTGTCCACCTGGAACAGGAAGTCGCCGACTTCAGCGAGCGGCGACTGCGGCTGGCAACCGCGATTACCGACTATGCCGACTGGCTCGACCGCCAGCACGGCATCGACGCCGAGCGCACCCTGCGGCTGGCCGACACCGCGTCGAGCCTGCGCCAGGACAAGCTGGTGGTGGCCTTTGTCGCCGAGTTCTCGCGCGGCAAGACCGAACTCATCAACGCCCTGTTTTTTGCCGACCACGGCCAGCGCCTGCTGCCTTCCGACGCCGGCCGCACCACCATGTGCCCGACCGAGCTGTTTGCCAGCGCGGACGAGGCGCCAAGCCTGTGCCTGTTGCCGATCGAAACGCGCCGCCGCAGCGAATCGCTGGCGCGCCTCAAGCACATGTCGATCGAATGGTGCCGGGTGCTGCTCGACCCCGCCGATCCGCGCCAGTTGCAGGAAAGCCTGAAGAAGCTCACCGAAACCAAGGCCATGGCAGCGGCGGATGCCATCGAGCTCGGGCTGTGGGACAGCGAGGATCCTGGCGAGCGTCACCAGCTGCGCGCCGACGGCACGGTGGAGGTGCCGGCCTGGCGCTATGCCATGGTCAACTATCCGCACCCGCTGCTGCAGGCCGGGTTGACGATCCTGGACACCCCCGGACTCAACGCGCTGGGCGCCGAGCCCGAGCTCACCCTGTCGGTCATCCCCAATGCGCATGCGGTGATGTACCTGCTGGCGACCGATACCGGCGTGACGCGCTCGGATCTGGAAATCTGGCAGAAGCACGTGCACCGCCACGCCAATTACCACGTGGCGGTGCTGAACAAGATCGACATGCTGTGGGACGAGCTGAAGAGCGACGCCGAGGTGCAGGCCACCATCGAGCGCCAGGCCGAAGAAACCGCGCGCGTGCTGAAACTGCCGCGCAGCCGGGTGTTCGCCGTGTCGGCGCAGAAAGCGCTGGTGGCCACCATTCGCGGCGATGCCGCCCTGCGCGTGCGCTCCGGCATCGAGTCGCTGGAATACCTGCTGGCGCACCAGGTGATCCCGGCGCGGCGCGACATGCTCTACCACGCGGTCAGCCGCGAGGTGGTGTCGCTGCTCGACGAAAGCCGGGTGGACATGTCGGCACGGCTCAAGCGCAGCAGCGACGAATTGATCCAGCTCAGCCAGCTGTCGGGCAAGAATCGTGAGCTGATCGAGCAGACGCGCGCCACCCTGCAGCAGGAAAAAGACAGTTACGACGCCACCGCCGCCCAGTTCCGGGTGACCCGGAAAATGGTGCAGAAGCAGGGCGACCACCTGCTATCGCACTTGTCGGATGACACGCTGAGCGTCATTTGCAAGGCCGGGCGCGAGGTCATGGAATCCAGCCTGACCACGCGCGGGCTCACCAGCGGCATCCGCCAGCTGAGCGAGCAGATGGTCGAGCGGCTGCAGCACGCGACCCAGCTGGCCGACAATATCCTGGACGCGCTGGATCAGGCCTATACGCGGTTTCACCGCCAGCACAATCTGCCCAAAATGCAGGTGCCGCGACTCGATCTGGGCGCCTATCGCAACCGGCTGCAAGGACTGACGCGCGAGACCGAAGCCTTCTGCAAGGATCCGGCCAATTTGATGCTGGAGAAACGTTTCATGATCCGGCGCTTTTATGCCGGCCTGGCCGAAGAGTCGCGCAAGGCTTTCAACCTGGCGCGGGTGGAAGCCGAGCGCTGGCTGCGCATTGCGCTCGACCCCATCATGACGCGCATCCGCGAGCACAAGCAGTATCTCGACACCCGGCTGGCCAGCCTGCAGCGGATTCTGGAGAACATGGGCACGCTGCACAGCCGGATGGCGCAGATCAAGCAGGAGATTGGCGAACTGCGCGATGAGAAGCTGGAACTGGGACGGATTGCCGCGCAGCTGGCTGTCTAGCCGTTCAGCCGTTTAGCCGATTCAATAACAGCGCCGTCCTGTCCGGGTCGGTGTTCTTGAGCATCCGTTGTGCCATCGGCGTCAATTCTTCCAGGTGGGATTTCAGGACCTGCTGCTTGACCTGCAGCAGGCTTGCCGGCTGCATCGAGAACGTCCGCAGCCCCAGCCCCAGCAACAGCCGCGTCAACAGCGGATCGCCCGCCATTTCCCCGCATACCGAGACTGGCTTGCCGGCCTTGGCGCCGGCGCGCAGCGTGTACTGGATGAGGTTGAGCACCGCCGGATGCAGCGGGTCGTACAGGTGCGCCACGCTGTCGTCGGCGCGGTCGATCGCCAGCGTGTACTGGATCAGGTCGTTGGTGCCGATCGACAGAAAATCGAGCTGCTCGGCAAAGAACCCGGCCGAAAGCGCGGCGGCGGGCACTTCGATCATGCCGCCAACCGGGATGTCTTCGTCGAATTTCAGGCCGTCCTTGCGCAGGGAGTTGCGAGCTTCGTCGATGCGTTGCAGCGTCTGCCGCAACTCCATGAAACTCACCAGCATGGGGATGAGGATGCGCACCTGGCCATGAACCGACGCCCGCAGGATCGCGCGCAGCTGGGTTTGAAACAGCCCCGGCTCGGCCAGGCACAACCGGATCGCGCGCAGGCCCAGCGCCGGATTGTCGGCCACGGTGTGACCCCACGGCGCCTGCTTGTCCGCACCCAGGTCAAGCGTGCGGATGGTGACCGGCTTGCCGTCCAGCGCCTCGGCCACCGCCTTGTAGGATTCATACTGCTCGTCCTCGCTCGGCAGGTCACTGCGGTTGAGGAACAGGAATTCGCTGCGGAACAGGCCGAAGCCGAGCGCCCCCGAGGCCTTCACGGCATCGACGTCGGAGAGCAATTCGATGTTCGCCATCAGCTCGATCGGGGTGCCGTCGAGTGTGGCCGACTTGCTGGTTTTCAGGCGTTTCAGCTTGTCGGTGTCGATGCGCCACTGGTTCTGCCGCAGCCGGTATTCGGCCAGCACCGATTCGTCCGGGTTGACGATCACCACGCCGTCGCGGCCGTCGACAATCAGCAGGTCGTGGTCGCGGATCAGGCCGCGTGCATTGTGCAGCGCCATCACTGACGGCATTCCCATGCTGCGCGCCAGGATCGCGGTGTGCGAGGTGGCGCCGCCCAGGTCGGTGATGAAGGCGGCGAAATGGACGTTCTTGAACAGGACCATGTCGGCGGGCGACAACTCGTGCGCGACCAGGATGCGCTCGACGCCGAAGTCGACATCCAGCGGCAGATGGCTGGGGTGGCCGGTCAGAGCCTTCAGCACGCGCTGCACCACCTGCACCACGTCCTCCTGGCGGCTCCTCAGGTAAGGGTCGTCGATTTCCTCGAAGCGCGCGACCAGCGCCTCCATCTGTTGTGCCAGCGCCCACTCGGCGTTGCATTGGGTTTCGCGGATCAGGCGCTTGGGCGCCTCGGCGATCATCGAATCGCCGAGGAACATCAGGTGCATGTCGAGAAACGCCGACAGTTCGGCCGGGGCGTTGGCCGGAATGTGGTGGCGCAGGGTTTCGAGCTCGGCGCGGGTGGCGAGGATGGCTTCATCGAAGCGCGCCAGTTCCTCCTTGATGTGCTTGCGGTCGAGCATGTACTGCGGCACTTCGATCCGCGCATTGGAGGTGAGGTGCGCATAGCCGATTGCGATGCCGCCGGAGACGCCGATGCCGTGCAGGGAGAAGCTCATACCAGCTCTTCCCCGAAGCCGCTGGAGATCAGGTTCGCCAAGGCTTCCATCGCTTCTACCTCGTCTTCCCCCTCGGTTTCCAGGGTAATGGTGCTGCCCCTGGCAGCGGCCAGCATCATCACGCCCATGATGCTCTTGGCGTTGACGCGGCGACCATTGCGCGACATGAACACATTGCTCTTGAAGCCGGATGCCAGCTGGGTCAGCCTGGCCGACGGGCGCGCGTGCAGCCCCAGTTTGTTGACGATTTCAACGTCCCGTTGCTGCATGGCACATGGTCTCGGAAATATGGTTGATGCTGTTGCGCCCGCCCTGGACGATGCGTTCGATGAGCTGCGGCAGCGCCAGCGTCTCGCGATAATTCAGCGCCTTCAGCAGCATCGGCAGGTTGACGCCGGAGACGCCTTCGATATGCGCCGGTTCGAGCAGCCGGCACAGCGTGTTGCTGGGGGTGGCGCCGTACATGTCGGTCAGCACCAGGATGCCGTCGCCTTCGTCCAGCTCGGCAAGCCGGGCTTGCAAGGCCTTCTGGCGCTCGTCCGGATCGGCGTGGCCGATGAAATCGAGCGTGGCCAGGCTACGCGGACGCTGCCCCAGAACATGGGTTGCGCACTCGACCAGACTGTCGGCGAGCGACCCGTGGGCGACGATGAGGATACCTATCATTGCGGGAATGTCAGACCAAAAAAGTATTTTAACGCGCATACGCTGCGGGCAAGTCGCTGGTCATCCCCAACCCTCCCCAAAGCGGGAAGGAGGCGAAGGCAACGCCCCAGCCGGTTAACGAAGCCGGGCCTTCATCGCAGGGGATACATGTATCTTGCCGGCGGAATCCACCGCCAGATAGTGGGTAACGCCCAGGCGGGACGCATTGCCCGGCAGCCGCCGCGGGCCGTCGATAAACAGCGGCTTCGACAGCGCGTCCGAGCGCGTCCCCGCCTGTTCGCCCGTTGCCAGAACCGTCAACGACTGCATGCCGGTTGCCGGAAAGCCGGTACGAGGATCGATCAGATGGCTGTAACGACGCCCGTTCACCTCGAAATAGCGCTGGTAATCCCCGGAGGTGCCGACCGCCTCGCCATCGTGCAAATCCAGCGTCGCCAGCGTCCCCGGCTGGCGCGGGTGCTGGATGCCCACACGCCACGGGCGCTCGCCGTGCGCGCCCAGCGCGATCACGTTGCCGCCGATGTTCACCAGCGCGTTCTCGATCCCGTGCGATTTCAGGATGGCCGCCGCGTCGTCGAGCGCGCGCCCCTTGGCGTAGCCGCCGAGATCGAGCTGCACCGCCGGGTTGCCGCTCCAGACGGTATTGTTTTCGATGTGCAGGTCAGCCATGCGTGGCCGCCTGCCGACCCATGCCGAGATCGCGGCGGCATCCGGCACCCGCGCCTGCGGTGCGTCGGAGTGGAAGCCCCATAGCGCAATCAGCCCGCCGATGGCCGGATTGAAGAGATCGCTGGACTGGATCGAGCGCGTTTGCGCATCGCGCAGCATCGCCGCGAGTTCGGGCGTGACCGTGGTGCGCTCGCCCCGCGCCAGCGCGGCGTTGAGGCGCGACAGTTCGCTCGGCTGCCAGGCGTGCAGCATGCGATGCAGTGCGTCGAAGCGCGCCAGCACCGCCGCCGCCGCCTGCCGGGCCTGCGGCTCTGGCGCGCCGTAGATGCCGACATCGACCAGGGTGCCGAAGACATAGGCTTGTTGCTGGTGCAAAGGAGGCGGACTGCAGGCAGCCAGCGCCCACAGCAGCAGAAGCCACAGGCCGTGTCGCGCCGATCTCATGCGCGAACCGTGGCCGGGCAGGCACGCTCGACTGCGGCGATGAATTGCGCCGCTACGTCGTGCCCGGTCTGCGCCGCGATTTCCTGGAAGCCGGTGGGGCTGGTGACGTTGATTTCAGTGAGGCAGTCGCCGATGACGTCGAGGCCGGCGAGGAAGATGCCGCGATCTCGCGTCCACGGCGCGATGGCCTCGGCGATCTGGCGGTCGCGGGCGCGCAAAGGCTGCGCGCGCGCGGTGCCGCCGGCGGCGAGGTTGCCGCGCGTCTCGCCGGCCTGTGGGATGCGCGCCAGCGCCCACGGCACGACTTCGCCATCGATCAGCAGGATGCGCTTGTCGCCCTCGCTGATCGCCGGCAGATAGCGCTGCGCCATGATGGCGCGGCAGCCGCGCCGGGTCAGCGTTTCCAGGATGGCGTTGCGGTTGGGGTCGGAAAGCGTCAGACGGAAAATGCCGCTGCCGCCCATCTCGGTGAGCGGCTTGACGATGATGTCGCCGTGCTCGGCAAGGAAGCTGCCAATCTCTGTTGCATCGGCCGTAATCAGGGTGGGCGCGACGAATTGTGGAAAGTTGAGGATCGCCAGCTTCTCGTTGAAGTCGCGCAAGGCGGCAGGGCGGTTCAGCACCCGCGCGCCGTTGGCTTCGGCGATGCCAAGAAGCTGGGTGGCGAGCAGGTAGTCGGTGTCCACCGGCGGGTCGCTGCGCATCAGCACGGCGTCAAAATCCTTCAGCACCCAAACATCGGTGCGGGTGACGCGCACCCAGTCGTTGTCGGTACGCACGTCGAGCGCATCGCAGGCGGCCCGGGCGATGCCGTCACGCACCTGCAGCCGGCGCGCCTCGGTGGCGTACACGGCATGGCCTCGCGCCACCGCCGCGCGCATCATCGCCACCGAGCTGTCCTTATAGGGCTTGAGGCTCGCCAGCGGATCGACGACGAACAGCAGCTTCATGCGGCGGTCGCGTTTTCGATCTCGTGGAGCGTTTCGTCGAGCTCGATCGAGGCGGCCAGCATCGCCAGCCGCGCGATCACGCCATAGGCGTAGAAGCGGTTGGGGCTGGCGTCGGGGTTGGCGCTGCGGTCGGGCATCACGCAGGTGTCGTCGAACGCCAGCGGCACGAAATGCATGCCGGGGCTGTTGAGGTTTTCGTCCGAACCGCGTCCGGTATGCACGCGGTAGAAGCCGCCGACGACGAAGTGTTCGAGCATGTAGACGACCGGTTCGGCCACCGCGCCGTTGATGCTCTCGAAGGTGTAGACGCCTTCCTGGATCAGCACCTCGCTGACCTCGACCCCTTCCTTGCCGACCGCCATCTTGTTGCGCTGCTTGCGGTTGAGTTCGCGCACGTCGTCCGGCGACTTCACCGTCATGATGCCCATGCCGTAGGTGCCGGCATCGGCCTTGACGATGACGAAGGGCGGCTGGTCGATGCCGTATTCGGCATATTTGACGCGGATCTTTTCCAGCATGTCGCCGACCTTCTCGGCCAGGCAGTCCTCGCCCTGGCGCGCCTGAAAGTCGATCTTGCCGCAGTGGTTGAAGTATGGGTCGATCAGCCAGGGGTCGATGCCGATCAGCTGCGCGAATTCGTCGGCGACATGCTGATACGCGGAAAAGTGGCGCGACTTGCGGCGCGTCGCCCAGCCGGCGTGCAGCGGCGGCATGATGTTCTGCTCGATCCCCTTGAGGATATCCGGCACCCCGGCCGACAGGTCGTTGTTGAGCAGTACCGCGCAGGGGTCGAAGCCCTCCAGCCCGATGCGGTTCCCCTTGCGCACCAGCGGCTCCAGCGTGAGGCGTCCGCCGGCGGGCAGCTCCAGCGTGGTCGGCTCGGTGATATCGGGAATCAGCGTGCCGATGCGCACGATGAGGCCGGTCTGGCGCAGGATGTGGACGAGCACCGCGACGTTCTGCAGGTAGAAGGTGTTGCGGGTGTGGCTCTCGGGGATGAGCAACAAGCGCTGGGCGTAGGGGCAGATTTTTTCCACCGCGCCCATCGCCGCGTGGATCGACAGCGACATGAAGGCCGGGTTGAGATTGTTGAAGCCGCCGGGGAACAGGTTGGTGTCGACCGGCGCCAGCTTGAAGCCCGCATTGCGGATATCCACCGAGGTGTAGAACGGCGCCGACTGCCCCTTCCACTGCTGGCGAAACCAGTGCTCGATCATCGGCTGGGCGTCGAGCAGGCGCTTTTCCAGCTCAAGCAGCGGTCCGGTAAGTGCGGTGGTGAGGTAAGGGACCATAGAATAGACGGATTCCAAGAATGTACTTATTTTAGGCCAAGCCGGATGTTTGACATCGTTTTATATCAGCCCGAGATTCCGCCCAACACCGGCAACCTCATTCGTTTGGCGGCCAATACCGGCTGTCGTCTGCACCTGGTCGAGCCGCTTGGGTTCGACCTGTCCGACAAGCAGGTGGCGCGCGCCGGGCTGGATTACCATGACATGGCCTGCGTGCGGGCGCATGCCGGCTGGGAGGCCGTGCGGGCGGCCTTGCCGGGCCGCCGCTGGTTTGCGCTCACCACCAAGGGCAGCGCGCGCTATGCCGACATCGCGTTTCGGGCCGACGATGTGCTGCTGTTCGGCCCCGAGTCGCGCGGCCTGCCGCCGGAGGTCCTGGCGCAGTCCGACGCGGCGCATCGCCTGCGCCTGCCGATGCTGCCCGGTTCGCGCAGTATGAATCTGTCCAACGCCGTCAGCGTGGTGGTGTTCGAGGCCTGGAGGCAAAATGGTTTTGCGGGAGGGGTGTGAATGAGCGGACTCGAATGGCTGGAAGCGGCCAGCTATATCGTCACCATCGTCGGGCTGCCGCTCGCCATCGGCGTCTATATCCATGATCGCCGGCGCGAGCGGCAGAGCGACGAGGAGGAAATCTTCCTGCGACTGACCGACGAATACGCCGACTTCATGCGGCTGGTGATCGACAATGCCGACCTGCATCTGCTTTCGCCGGCGGCCAAAGGCGAGCTTGGCGAAGACCAGCTGGAACGCAAGCACGCGCTGTTCGCCATCCTGGTCAGCCTGTTCGAGCGCGCCTACGTGCTGGTGTATGAGGACGACATGAGCCGGCAGCAGGCACGGCTGTGGCAGTCGTGGGAGGACTATATGACCGAATGGTGCCAGCGCGAAGATTTCCGCAACGCGCTGCCGCCCCTGCTGGTGGGCGAGGATCCGGGTTTTGTGGCGATGATCGGGCGGATTGCCGGGGCGGCTGCCGGCAAGACGGGGGTGGGGGAGCCGACCTGGCAAGCGCATCCGGCAGCGGGGGCGGGCATCGTTTTCAGCAGTCCGGGGCCAAAGCGTCCGCGCGGTGACAGGCTATCGCCCGGTGCAAGCGAGGATTAGAATGAAAGCCGTGTGACATCTTTCAGGCCGTTCGATCTTCGTTGCCATGTCTCCGCGCACGCATTCAGAAATCGCCCACGATGTCATCAAGTCCGTGGTGCATCTAACCGAGCAGCGCGATGAGTTGACGCTCTTGCGCAGCCTGCAGGCGTCCATCCTGGAGATGTTGCCTGGCGCCCTGGCGTCCTTGATATGCCTGGTGCCGGCGCCGGAAAGGGCCGGATGGATTCTGGACGATGCCTGCTCCTTGCCGAACCCCATGTTTCCGATCATGGACTGGCTCGTGACGGAGGCCGGCAGTTTGAGTGCCGAAGCGCCAACCAGACAGTTCACTCGGGATGGCCTCAGCTATCTTGTCAGCAGCCTCGGCATCCAGGATGGCCACCGCAAGGCGATCGTGATGCTGCAGCCGGAATGGTATCCGGCTGATTTGCGCATTGCTCAGGGCATGCTCAAGATCTACACCAATTTCGCCAGAGCGCTCTTCGACAGCGAGCGCGACACCCTGACCGGTCTTTACAACCGCAAGAAGCTCGATCAGAAACTGGGCGAACTGCTGGCTGGCCGGATAAGCGGCAGCAACCGCCAGCGCGACAAGGACACGGCCGACTATCTTGCCGTGTTTGATATCGACCATTTCAAGCGCATCAATGACAATTTCGGCCACCTGATCGGCGACGAGGTACTGCTTGTTTTCGCCGGCCTGCTGCGCAAAACCCTGCGTGATGTGGACTGGGTGTTCCGCTACGGCGGCGAGGAGTTCGTTGCGCTGATCAAGGGTGTTTCACCCGAGGTTATCGTGACCATTCTCGAACGCATCCGGGGCAAGGTGCAGGACCATCAATTTCCCCAGATCGGGCAATTGACGGTGAGCACCGGCTACACGGCCATCATCGATCAGCAGCTGCCGTCCTATGTATTCGAGGAGGCGGACAAGGCCCTGTATTACGCCAAGGAACACGGCCGCAATCAAGTCCATGATTATCGCGGTCTGATGTCGCGCGGAGAACTCGCGCCGGAAAGGACGCTCGGCGGCACGATCGAACTCTTCGACTGAAGCGGCCCCAGCACCCTCCCCAAGGCATTGTCTCTGCCCCCGTATCGGTTGACGGATTCCGATTAACGGTATTCGCTTGCCAGCGCATCGTCCACCAGCTTTTTCAGGGGTTCGTAGCCGAAGCTCGGCAGCGGCTTGCCGTTGACAAAAAACTCCGGTGTCTGGGTGACTTTCAGGGCATTCGCGTCTTCCAGGTCTTGCGCGATCAAGCGGGCAATTTCCGGCGCATTCATGTCGCTCCGCAGCTGCGCCAGATCCAGGCCGAGTCCTTCGACATGCCGCCAGACCTGTTCCGGTTGCACGGCGTGATTCATCACCCAGTCGTCCTGCGCAGCCAGCAGGGCTTCCAGGGTTTCCCAGTACTTGCCCTGTTTTCCGGCCGCCTCGACCAGCGCCACCACATAGTCGGCGTTCTGGTGGAACGGCGCGTAGCGCAGCACCAGGCGAATCCGGTCCGGGTGGGCGGCCAGCATCTCCTTGACCACGGGATAGAAGTCCCGGCAGGTCCCGCACGCCGGGTCGATGAACTCGACAATCTCCACCCGAGCGTCAGCGTGCCCGAGCACGCGTGAGTGTTCGCGCACCAGTGCGGACTTGTTTTCATCGGCGAGCTGACCGGCCTGTTCGGTTTTTTGCGTGCCGTAGAAAATGGCGCCTCCGACAAAAGCCAGCAGCAGGATCACGGCGGCAGTGATAAACAGCGTTTTTTTCATTTGGATGCCTTGATGTGGGTCATGAGCAGCAGCGCGATGATGGCGGAAAACGCCAGGACGGACAGCAGCGGAAGGGTGAGGAAGCCGAACCAGCTGATCTGTTTCACCGAGCACGGCGCCCCCTGGCTGCATGGCGTGTCGCTCTCCGGTACCAGACCGCTGGCCACTGCCCAATGAAAAACCGCCAGCAGCCAGCCGGCCAGCGCCAGCGGCAGCGCGTAGCGCACGACTTTGCGGTCGAACGGAAACAGTCCCGCCGCCAGAATCAGGACCAGCGGAAACATGCCGATCCGCTGGTACCAGCACAGGACGCAGGGTGTATAGCCCATGACCTCGCCGAGAAACAGGGCGCCCAGCGTCGACACGCTGGCGACCATCCAGGCGATGAAAACGAGCAACCAGCCGCGATCTTGTGGAGCCTGAAAATCATTCATCAGCGTAATGATAGGACGGTTCGCGTCATGGCGTTACGTGGCTGCCGTTTATTTTCAGGCCTCGCCGGGTTGCGGGCGACCGTTACCGCGCCTGGGCGAGCGCGGATTGCGGCGCTTCGCTGGGCGCGGCGCAACTTTCCTCGACCGCTTCGAGGAAATCCTGCCCCCAGCGATGGACGTCGTTGTGCTGGACGACGTCGAACAGCCCGCGCAGGCGCGCTTCGGCCTCGACCGGGCTCATCTCCAGCGCATAGACGCACTTCTCGACCAGGTCTTGCGGGTCGTGCGGGTTGGTGAGCACCGCGCCATGCAGCTCGGCTGCGGCCCCGGCGAACTCGGAAAGCACCAATACGCCGCTGCCGCTGGTCAGGCCCTGGACCGCGACGAATTCCTTGGCGACCAGGTTGAGTCCGTCGCGCAGCGGGGTGATCCACATCACGTCGGCCACCGCGTAATAGGCGACCAGCTCTTCGAACGGGATCGCCCGGAAGAAGAACTGCAGCGGGGTCCAGCCGACCCTTGAGAAGCGCCCGTTGATGCGCCCGACCGCCTGCTCGATCTGGTTCTGCAGGGTGCGGTAGATCGTCATTTCCTTCGCGGCCGGCACGCATACGTTGATCAGCGAGATCGTGCCATGCAGTTCCGGATGGGTTTCGAGAAGCTTCTCGAAGGCCACCAGTTTTTCGAGCGTGCCCTTGGTGTAGTCGAGCCGCTCGACCGACAGGATGACCCGCGTGCCGGTGAACTGGTTGCGCAGCGCAGTCATGCGTCCGGCCGTATTCGGGTCGTCGAGCACCTGGCGCACGCGGTCGACGTCGAGTCCGACCGGGTGCGCGCCCAGGCCGATGCGCCGGCCGTGCACCTCGATCGCGGTGGTCACCTCGTCCAGCCCGACGGCGCAGCCGTAGGTGAGGTAGCGCGGCGCGCAGGCGCGGGTTTCGAGCACCTTGAGCGGCGCGACGCCGCGCGCGACGTCGACGAAATTCTCGACCTGGCGCGGGATATGGAAGCCGATGTAGTCGCACTGCAAGAGGCTGCCGACGATGTCGCGGCGCCACGGCAGCACATTGAAGACGTCGGCCGAGGGAAAATAGGTGTGGTGGAAGAAGGCGATCTTCAGATCGGGACGCAGCTCGCGGAGGCAGGCCGGAACCATCCACAGGTTGTAGTCGTGCAGCCACACCACCGCGCCTTCGGCGGCCTCGGCCGCGGTGCGCTCGGCGAAGAGGCGGTTCACCTTGAGGAACACCAGCCAGTCCTCCTCGCGGAAACGGGCCCGTTCCCAGAAGGTGTGCAGGGTGGGCCAGAAGGCCTCCTTGGAAAAGCGCTTGTAGAAGATGTCGACGTCGTTCTTGGTGAGCGGCACGCGTGCGGCCACCAGCCGGGGGTATTTCTTGGCGTCGACTTCGGTGTGGGTCACGAAGTTCACAGCCTTTTTCGGGTCCTGGATCGCCCATGCGATCCAGGAGCCCTTCTTGCCGTCGCCGAAGAAGCTGAGCAGGGTCGGGATGATGCCGTTGGGCGAGGCGGGGCGACGGCGCACGAGGCGGCCGTCCTCGAGACTCTCCTCGTAGGGCAGGCGATGATAGACCATCACCAGATCGGACTTGCCCGGGGTTTCCGTCGCGCGCGGCCCGGCGTCGACGCCCTTGAGGTCGAGGAAGTTGAAATGCTCGAGCGCATCGAGGATGCCGCCGCAGCCGGCGTGGGACGAATGCAGCACACGGGCACGTTTGGCGCGGGCGCGCTTGGCGGTGGCCTCGAGCAGGGCGGGTTCGGATTCGCCGACACACACCCCGATGAAGCCATGCTCGTACATCGCCAGATCGTTGAGCGTGTCGCCGGCGACCACCACCTCGTCAGGGTGGATTCCCAGATGCTCGACCAGTGCCTTGAGCGTGCTGCCTTTGTTGACGCCGCGCGGCAGGATGTCCAGATAGCGCTCGGCCGAATAGAGCACCTCGCAGCCGAGACCGGTCGCGGCCGCCTCGATGCCGGCGAGCGAATGGCGCACGTCGGCGGTACTGCAGTAATAGGAGCAGCGCCGCTGCTGGGGGACATCCTGGCGCTCCAGCCGCTCGAACTGCACCATTGCGTCGACCACCGTTCGCTCGCCCGGCCAGCGGGCGTCGATCTCCGCCTGCAACGGTTGCACCGGCTGCCGCGTGGCGCCCTCGACGACCGTTCCGCCGACGTCGCAGATGATGTAGTCGGGCACCGGAATGGTCGGGTCCGAGAGCAGCGGGATCACGTTCTCAAGCCCGCGTCCGGTGACGAAGGCAAGCTTGATCTCGGGTTTGTCGGCGATGAGTTGGTAAAGGCGCAGGCGGGTTTCGGCGTCGCCGGCGAGAAAAGTGCCGTCCAGATCGGTTGCAAGCAGCATGTGGGGGTTCTCCTGTCGAATGGGAAACTTGCCGACGTGGATGCCGACAGCGAAGGGGTCAGGCGCCGTTGCGCATGTCCGGGAGCCATCGTTCCGGGCTGCCGTCGAGGCATGCGGCAGCGGCATGAAGTGAGCTGATTTTTCTGCGAGGCGTCGCGGCGGAGCCGGACATCAGCTCGAAAAACAAAGGCAGTAAGGCCGCGCTGCCCCATACGGCAGCAGCCTGGCGCAGTCCGCGAGGACTATATTTTTGTTTGTGGTGCAGGTGATCGATGGGTGTGCAGCGATGGCCGAGGGCGCGACGAACAACGCGGCACTGGTCCTGTAGTCTATCCCGCCCTTGCGGCAGCCGTCAACTTGGCCCCATGGGGCTACGCTCATGCCAGCTGGTTTCAAATCCCGGACGAACAATCCATCTTCCAGTTTCGGCCGTGGTCTTCATCCAATATTGCCGGCATTTGGCACGCTTCTTCCAGCGCCATCCGGTGCCCGGATTTTTCGTAAATGGCCGCTTCATGTTGTGCTACGTTGAAAGCGGGCTTTGCTGGATGGGTAGAGCCCGCATGATCGACCAATCCTACTTTTTCGCGGAGGTTCTATGCGTTTTCATCATTTATTCAAGAAAATCGGTTCCTTGTTGCTGGCTGCCGCGCTGCTGGGCGCGCAGGTCGCCCCGGCTCAGGCCGCGATGGTCGGCACCGCCCAAGCGCTCGCCGCCGAACAGGGCCGGCTGGATCGCGAGGAGCTGGTGTCTCTGCTGGAACGGGAAGATTTGCAGTACCAGCTATCTGCCCTGGGTGTCGATGTTGAACATGCCAAAGAGCGGGTGGCGGCGCTAACCGATGCCGAAGTGGCCCGGATCAACCAGCGGCTCGCTGAATTGCCTGCCGGCGGGAGTGCCCTGGGGGTTGTCCTGTTCATCTTCATCGTCTTCATCATCACCGACGCCCTGGGTGTGACTGACATCTTCCCCTTCGTGCATCCCATCAAGTGAGTCCGTTTCGATGAGAGGCCTCCGATACGCCCGCCTCTTGGCGGGCGTTTGGCTTTGCACGACCCTGCTTGCAGGCTGCGCCCATCGCACGACGCTCATGGAAGCGGGTATTGCCGGATTCCCGGCCAGAGTGGAACTGGCCGACACCCCGTTCTTCCCGCAGACGCGCTACCAGTGCGGGCCGGCGGCGCTGGCCACGGTGCTCAATGCACGGGGCGTGACGATCGCTCCCGATGAGCTCGTTCCCCAGGTTTATCTGCCCGGCCGCGAGGGCAGCCTGCAGGCCGAGATCATTGCGGCCGTGCGCCGGCAGGGACTGCTGGCAGTGGCGGTCGAGCCCACGCTGGATGCCCTGTTGGAGGAAATCGCAGCGGGGCACCCGGTGCTGGTCCTGCAGAATCTGGGACTGAACTGGCTGCCGCGCTGGCACTACGCGGTGGCGGTCGGCTACGATCGGGCGCGGCAGGAGATTGTCCTGCGCTCCGGAATCGAGCCCCGGCGCATCACACCCTTCGGCGTGTTTCTGAATACCTGGAACCGGTCCGCGCGATGGGGCATTGTCGTGCTCGCCCCAGGTGCGTTCCCGGCGCAGGCCAAGCCAACCCCCTACCTGGAAGCGGCAAGCGCCCTGGAAGGTCTGGGAAAATGGAATGAAGCCGGGGCGGCCTATCGGGCATCGGCCGCAAGATGGCCGGACAATCCGCTTGGATGGCTGGGCTTGGGCAACACCGAATACGCCCTGGGCCACGCCGAGCCGGCCGAAGCGGCATTTCGCCACGCGCTCAACCGCCAGGCGGGTGCGGCGGTTGCCTGGAACAATCTGGCCTACGCACTGGCTGCCCGCCAATGCATGCGCCAAGCTCGGGAAGCAGCGCATTGCGCCACGCGTATCGGGCCTGAAAACACCGGATTCGCGCATACCCTGAAGGAGATGGAAAGCCTGCCCGGGCCGGGCGCTGGAACCTGCCTGCCCTTGCCGGCCTGCCCGGCGCACTGAACGGCAAAACCCCGCTCTGCCTCAGAACTCGGTCTTGATATCCCGGTTCAGCAGGTCGTCGACCGCCTCGGCGGCGGGCAGGCCTTCGAACAGCATCTGGCAGACTTTGCGGGTGATCGGCATGTCGACGCCCAGCTCGCTGGCGAGTGCGGCGACTTCGGGTGCGGTGGAGACGCCTTCGGCGACGTGGCCGAGTTCGGCAAGAATGGTGTCGAGGGTCTGGCCGCGCGCCAGCCGCAGGCCGACCTGGCGGTTGCGCGAGAGGTCGCCGGTGGTGGTGAGGATGAGGTCGCCGAGGCCGGACAGCCCCATGAAGGTTTCGAAGCGGCCGCCGAGTTCGACGCCGAGACGGGTCATTTCGGCCAGCCCCCGGGTGATCAGCGCGGCGCGGGCGTTGTGGCCGAGCCTGAGGCCGTCGCAGATGCCGGCGGCAATGGCCATGACGTTCTTCAGCGCGCCGCCCAGCTCGACCCCGATGACGTCGTCGTGCGCGTAGATGCGCAGGCGCTGGGCGGACAGCGCCTCGGCGAGGTGCTGCGCCAGTTCGCTGTCGTGCGAGGCGAGGGTGAGCGCGGTGGGATAGCCCTGCGCCACTTCCTGGGCAAAGCTGGGACCGGACAGCGCAGCCGTCCGGGTGTGTGAGGGCAGCAATTCGGCAATGATCTGATGCGGCAGTTTGCGGCTGCCATGCTCGAAGCCTTTGCACACCCAGACCAGCGGCGGCAGCCTGGGGCGGGCGGCCAGCGCGGCCAGGGTGGCGCGCAGGCCGCTCGTGGGAACGGCGATGACGATGAGGTCGGCCGCATCGACAACGGCGTTGAAGTCCGGTTCGAACTGCAGGGCATCGGGTAGCGGGCAGCCGGGCAGGTAGCGGGTGTTGACACGGCTCGCGCGCATCGCATCGAGCTCGGCCGCGTTGCGCCCCCACAAAGTGACCTCATGGCGGGGCGCCCAGCTGGCCGCAAGTGCGGTGCCCCAGGCGCCGGCGCCCAGTACTGATAATCTCATCGTCCCCATACGTCGCTTGCAGGCAGCCAGCCGGACAGGCCGTCGGCATGCCTCACCGGCAGCCAGCCGTAGGGATCGGCTGCGCCGGCAACCTCGAGCAGGAGGCCGCGTTCGGCACTGAACACGATGTCGGCGTCGGCGCGCGGCTGTTGCCGGACGACGCTGGCATCAGCCTTGACCATGACGGTTTTTGCGCCGCCAAGGGCGGATTTCTCGATCCAGGCCAGGCGGCCGCCTGGGTCGCGCACCTTGACCCAGGCATCGGTGTCGACGACGACTTCAAGCGGCAGGCCGCTGCCCGCGATGGCGACCTTGCCGGCCGCGGTCGAGGGCGCGTCGTAGAGCAGGGCGGCGCGCCCGGTGCTGCGGTATTCAAGCGCCCAGGCGGGGTGCGCCAGCGTGAGCAGCAGGCCGGCCGCGAGGAAAAAGCCGGCCATGTTCGGCAAGCTGCGCTGCCGCAATCTCGATGAGTCCGCTATCAATGCGTCTGCTCGGGTTCGGCCTGTCCCTGCGGCGCCTGCTGTTGCTGCAGAAACAGCGCTTCGAAATTGACCGGGTTCAGCAACAGCGGTGGAAAGCCGGCGCGGATTACCACGTCGGACACGGCCTCGCGCAGATACGGGAAGACGATGTTGGGGCAGCCGATGCCGAGCACCATCGGAATCTGGTCCTGCGGCACGTTCTGGATGCGGAAGACGCCGCCCTGGGTACATTCGACCAGGAACATGGTCTTGTCGCCGATCTTGGCGGTTACGGTGACGGTGATGCCGGTGTAGTACATGTCCTCGCCCATCGCGCGGCTTTCGGTCGACATGTTGACATCGATCTGCGGCGCCTGGCGTTCCAGGTAAATGTCGGGGGCGTTGGGCACTTCCAGCGACAGGTCCTTGACGAAGAGTTTTTCGATATTGAATACGGGTTGTTGCGCGTCGGTCATGATGGCTCCCTGAACAAGAAAACCGGAGCTTGCGCTCCGGGGTCGGTGGGTATTTTACACCGGGCTTAGTGAATGCCCTGTGACGCCAGCCAGCGCTTGAGAGCATGCGCTTCCATCGCGCCCGAGGTGCGCGCCGCTTCAGCGCCGTTCTTGAACAGGATCAGGCTGGGGATGCCCTTGATGTGGTGGCGCATCGACACCTGCGGGTGCGCTTCGGTATCGACCTTGGCAAAGCGCACGCGCGTGCCCATCTCGGCCGCCACCTGCTGGAAAATCGGCGCCATCATCTTGCAAGGGCCGCACCAGTCGGCCCAGAAGTCGACCAGCACCGGCAGGCCGGCCTTGGCAATGAAGCGGTCGAAGCTGTCGGCGCTGAGGTCGACCGGCTTACCGGGCAGCAGCGGCGCGCCGCATTTTCCGCACTTGGGCGCATCGAGCAGCCGCTCGTCCGGCACGCGGTTGACGGCGAGGCAATGGGGGCAGGCGAGTTCCATCGGGGATTCCTTGAGGCAAACGATCTTCGCTTCAAGCTGGGGGCGCGCGCCGGGAAATCAAGCGCGGGCCAGCAGCGGCACCAGTTCGCCGGCGGCATCCAGCGCCGAGGTGTCGTCGAAACCGCCGACGTGGGTGTCGCCGATGAACACCTGCGGCACGCTGCGGCGGCCGCCGGAGCGGGCGATCATTTCGTCCTGTTTCGCCGGATCGAGGTCAATGCGGATCTTTTCGATTTCGGTCACGCCGCGACTTTTGAGCAGGCGCTCGGCGGCGACGCAATAGGGGCAGACGGCGGTGCAGTACATCACGACTTTGGCCATGGGAGGGCTCCTTATTTCTGGGTGACGGGCAGGTTGGCGCGTTCCCACGCGATGATGCCGCCCGCCTGGTTGTACACGGTTTCGAAACCGGCTTTTTTCAGCATGCGGCAGGCGCTTACCGAGCGTTGGCCGCTGCGGCAGGTGACCAGGACCGGCTTGCCCTTGAACTTGTCGAGCTCCTTGATGCGGCCGGCCAGCTGGCCGAGCGGGATGTGCCTGGCCTTGGGGATATGGCCGGCGGCAAATTCCTTGTCCTCGCGCACGTCGAGCACCAGCGCGTCGTCGTTATACAGCCGGGTGGCTTTCAGCGTATCGGCCTGCTCCACGCCAGAGAGTCTGCCGCCGATGAAGGACCAGGCCAGCATGGCGCCCGAAAACGCCGCCAGCGCCGCCAGCATCCAGTTGTCCTGCAGAAATTGCATGTCCATGAATGTTCTCGCTTACAGGCCGCAGCCCGGCTGGATGCCGACTTTTTTCAGCATGATGTCCATCGGGCAGAAACGGGTGAAGCCGGACTGGAACAGGTTGAAACCGACGAAGGCGGTGAACCACAGCCAGGACGCCTGCGTCATGTCGACGCTGCCGGAAAAGTGGGCCAGTGCCAGCGACAGCATGATGAAGAAGCCGGCGATGATGCGGACAAGACGTTCAATGGTCATGATGAATTCCTCTTGGAAGTTGACAAATAATAGGGGCGGCCAGGGGTTTATCAAGCCTGCGCCGCGCTGCGCTTCTGCCAGATGAAATACAGCAGCGGAATCACGATCAGAGTCAGCGCGGTGGAGGCGAAAGTACCGAAAATCAGCGAGACCGCCAGTCCGCCGAACACTGGGTCGGTGACCATGATCGCCGAGCCGAGGATGATGGCGAGCGCGGTCAGCAGGATCGGCCGCAGGCGTACGGCGCCAGCTTCGATCACCGCTTCCTTGAGGCCGTAGCCCTGGGCGCGGTAATCGACGATGAAGTCGATCAGCAGCAGCGAATTGCGCACCACGATGCCGGCGAGCGCGATGACGCCGATCATCGAGGTGGCGGTGAAGGCCTGGCTGGTGGCCCAGTGTCCGGGGAACACGCCCACCAGGGTCAGCGGAATCGCGCCCATCACGATCATCGGCATGATGAAGGACTTGTAGTAGCCCACCAGCAGCAGGTAGATGAACACCAGGGCGATGATGAAGGCCGAGCCGAGGTCGCGGAACACGTCCAGCGTCAGACGCATTTCGCCGCCCCACAGCAGGTGGGTGTCGGTGACGTCGTCGGCGTCCGCCTGGGTGAAGCCGAGGTTGCCGGTCTTGAAGCGCGCGCCGTTGGACAACACCTGGCCGTCGAGCATCTTGTCGAGCGCCAGTACTGCATACACCGGGCTGGAGGTGATCATCTCGCCGCCGACCATGACCATGGCATGCTGGTCGCGGTCGTAGATGGGTTTGCCGTAGGGCACCTGCTCGACCTGGGCGATGGCGCCCAGCGGCACCTGGCTGCCCATCATGTTGGTGACGCGGATCGCCATCAGCGATTCGGGCGACTGGCGCTCGGCGCGCGGCAGGCGCACCACGATGTTGATCGGGTCGCGCGCGGAATCCATGTGCACCGAACCGATGGCCAGGCCCGACACATAGTCGCGCAGGAGCTTGCCGACCTGGCCGGCGACGACGCCCGAGAGCGCGGCTTTCTCGCGATCCACCCGCACCGTGAAGGACTGCATGGTGGCGGTGACCGAATCGTCGGCGTTGATCATGCCGTAGACCGATTCGAAAGCCTTCCGCACGTCCGGCGCGGCGCCGCGCAGTTTCTCGTAGTCGGGGCCATACAGTTCGGCCAGTACCTGCGCCTGCACCGGCGGCCCGGGCGGGGTTTCGTAGAGCTTGATGCGCGCCTGCGGAAAGGCCTGGCGTAATGGCTTGAGTGCGTCGTTCAGCGCCTGCACGATCTCGTGCGACGAGGTCGAGCGATGGTGCTTGTCGACCAGATTCACGCGGATTTGCGCCAGATTGTCGCCGCGCTTGATGAGGTCGCCGCGCACCAGCGCCGCGAAGTCGATGGGCGCGGTGATGCCGAGGAAGGTCTGGTAGTCGGTGACGAAGCGGTTCTGCCCCAGCACCTCGCCCACCGCGCGGGCGGCGCGGTCGGTTTCTTCCAGCGCGGTGCCGGCTGGCGTGTCGATTTCCACCAGGAAGGTATTGGTGTTGTCGTTGGGCAGCATTTTCAGCTCCACGCCCAGCGCCGACAGCGGACCGTTCATGCCGGACGGACGGATGAATTGCCAGGCCGGCATCAGCATGGCGACCACCAGCAGGCCGACCACCGCGAGGAACATCAGGTTGCGGCTGCCGCGATTTTCGATGAAGGGCGTGATGGTCTTGACGTAGGCGCGGTGTAGCGGATCGGTCTTGTGCGCGCCGGCGTCTTCCAGGCGTGCCTTGCGCGCCAGCTCGCTCTGGGCGGCTTTTTTCTGCAACCACAGATTAGTCGCCCATGGCACCACGATATAGGCGATCAGCAGCGAGGCGATCATCGCCACCGGCACGTTGAACGGGATCGGCAGCATGAACGGACCCATCATGCCGGTGACGAAGGCCATCGGGATGAAGGCCAGGATCACCGCGATGGTGGCGATGTTGGTGGGGTTGCCGATTTCATTGGTGGCCTGGATGACCACGTCCTTGAAATCGCGCTCGCCGATGCCGTGATGCAGGTGGCGGTGGATGTTCTCCACCACCACGATGGCGGCGTCCACCAGCAGGCCGAGCGACAAGATCAGTGCGAACAGGGTGATGCGGTTGATGGTCTGGCCGGCGAACAGGCCGATTGTCAGCACCACGAACAGGATCAGCGGCACCGTCAGCGTGACGATGCCGGCCTCGCGCCAGCCGAGGAAGAACACCAGGATCAGCACCACCGAACCGATGGCGATACCCAGGTGCTCGACCAGGGTGTTGACGGCGTCGTTGGCGCGCGCACCGTCGTCGCGGGTCACCGCCACCGAGATATCGGCGGGAATGGCCTGGCGCTTCAGCTGTTCCAGCTTGGTCAGCACGGCATCGGCGACCACCACCGCATTGGTGCCGGCTTTCTTGGCGATCGCCAGGGTGACGGCCGGGGCTTCGCCGCGCGCCGCGTCCTTGCCGGCGGCGGGACCATAGGCGAAGCGCGTGCTTTCGTCCACTTCCTGCGGGCCGTCTTCGATGGTGGCGACGTCCTTCAGGAACACCGGCCGTCCGTTGGGCGCGCCGATGACGATGTCGCCCACTTCCTTGGCGCTGCCGAGAAAGCCCTGCATCTGCAGCGGCGAAACGCGGTTGTTGTCGACCAGCTTGCCGGCCGGAACGGAGACGTTCTGCCCCTGCAGCATCTTGTCCACCTGGTCGAGCGCGATGCCTGCCGCCGCCAGTTTGGCGGGGGAAATCCAGACGTTGACCGCGCGCGGCGCGCCGCCGACGACCTGGGTGAACGATACCCCGGGCACGTTGCGCAGGTGTTCCAGAATGCGGGTAGCGACCTGGCGGATCTGCTGATCGTCGACCGTGGTGGACGACAGCGTCAGCGTCATGATCGGCACGTCGTCGACGTTGATCGGCTTGACCACCGGCTGCATGGCGCCGGGCGGCATGCGGTCGAGGTTCTGCATCAGCTGGTTGTAGAGCTTGACCAGGCTCCTTTCCTGGTCTTCGCCGACCTTGAACTGCACGGTCACCAGGCCGAAATCCGGCGCGGCGTAGCCGTAGGAATGATCGACGCCGGACTGCGCGTTCATGATGGCTTCCAGCGGCTTGACCACCAGGTTCTGGATTTCCTCGGCCGAGGCGCCGGGCTTGGCGACGATGATGTTGGCCGCCGGCACCACGATCTGCGGGTTGTATTCGCGAGGGGTGACGAACAGCGCCATGATGCCCGCCAGCGCCACCGCCACCATGATCATGGCGGTGATCTTGGATTCAATGAAAACGCCGGCCAGTTTGCCGGCGATATTGAGCGGTGCGGCGCGCTCAGTCATGCGCACCCCCGCCGATCTTGTCGCCGTTTTCCAGTTGCTCGACTTTGGAGACGACCACTTTGTCGCCCGCGTTCAGGCCGGACTGGATTTCCACCCTGTCCCCTTCGGTCGCGCCGGTGCGCACCATGCGATAGCGCGCGAAGCCCTGGGCGTCGACCACGAACACGCCGGTGATGCCGGCGCGCTCGGCCAGGGCCGCGGTCGGCACGCGAATGCCTTCGCGGCTGCCGATGGCAAAGCCCACGCGCACGAAATTGCCGCTCGCCAGGCCGCTGTTTGCGGGCAGGTCGATCTTTACCAGATGGGTATGGCTGACCGGGTCGGCCGCCGGCACCGCCTGGGCGATCGTGCCTTCGATCGGCGCCTGCGTGCTGGCGCCGTCGTGTGTGATCGCGACCTTTTCGCCGGTCTTGATACGGGCGAATACATCGCTGCTGACGTGGGTGCGCACCTGCAGTTTCTTCAGACCTTCGATCACCAGCACCGGCCGGCCGGGCGTGGCGAGGTCGCCGGCATTGGCCATTTTCTGCGTGACGACGCCATTGATCGGCGCCACCACCGAGGCGTAGCGCATCTGGCCGGAAGCCAGGCCCATGCCGGCGCGGGCGGCTGCCACCTGTTGCTCGGTCACCTGCTTGTGCAGGCGAACCTTGTCCCACTGCATTTTGGGGATGGCCTCTTCCTTGTAGAGGGCGCCGAAACGCTCGAAGTCGATATTGGCGTCCGCCAGTGCCGCTTCGGCCTGCGCCAGGCCGGCGCGGGCCTGGCTCATCTGGCCCTGAATGTCGGTGGGGTCGACCACGAACAACAGTTGCCCCGCCTTGACCGCCTGGCCTTCTTCCACCTTGATCGCGCGGATGTAGCCCATGAGCCGCGAGGCCACCTGCACCTGGTCTTCCGAGGCCACCATGCCGGGCACTTCGGCACGCAGGCTCAACGGAGCTTGCTGCACCGTCTGCACGTCGGCCGCCAGGGTGCGGCCGACGGCGCTGGTCTGCGCTTCGGTGGATTCGTGGTCACCGCAGCCATGGAGTGCGCTGACGGCCAGCGCCAGCAGTGCGGCGCGCCAAAATGTGGGATTACGCATGGGATTCATCCAGATAGCTCACAGTAGGTCCGGCTGCAAACGGCCTGTCGCCAGACGGGCGTTGGCGCGTTGCACCTTGAGTTCATAACGGGCTGCCACGAGGTCCGCCCTGGCTTTGTCCAGTTGGGCCTGCGCGGCCAGCAGCTCGGTGATGGTCGTCACGCCGCTGGCGTAACGTTTCTGCACGATGCGCTGCGCTTCCTCGGCTTGGCTCACCGCCAGTTCCCGCGCGCTGACCCGGCGCTGCGCCTCGTCGGCGCGCCGCCATGCATCCACCACTTGATAAGCGATGCCGTTTTCCGCCTTGTTCAGCTTGGCGGCGAGTTCATCGCGACTGGCCTGCGCACGTTGGATCGCCCCATCGGTGGCGCCGCCGTCGAACAACTGCCACGACAGTTGGCCGCCCACGGTGTAGGAATGGGCGTCGAAGCCCAGATTCTCGTCGTTGGTGTCGAAGCGGGCCATCAGGCCGGCCTGCGGATATTTGCCGGCGCGCGCCACTTTCACAGCGGCCTGCGCCGCGTCCATCTGGTTGCGCAGGGCGGCGAGGCCGGGATTGGACTTGAGCGCTTCGGCCTGATAATCGGCCAAATTGCCTTCCAGCGGCCGCACTTCCACGCTGCCAGACACGTCGAGCGGTTCCGCCAAGGGCATGCCCAGCAGCAGGTGAAGCTGGTCCAGCGCCTGCGCTACGGCGTTTTCGGCCTGTGCCTGCTGCACTTTGATGTCTTCCAGATGCACCTGGGCGGACAACAGGTCGCTTTTCACCACCACGCCGCCCTTGACCAGGCTGTTGATGGTTTTGACGTAGTTTTCGGCAGCGAGGCGCCCCTGTTTGGCGACATCCCGGTAGGCGCGCGCGGTATGCACGCCTTCGTAGGCGCGCAGCACGTCGAAGATCACTTGCTGGCGCGCCAGCGTGTCGCCCTGGCGCGCGGCGCGCAGATGGGCCTGGGCTTGTTCGGCGTAACCCTCGATCATGCCGCCGGTGTACAGCGGCAGTTGCGCCTCCAGGCGGGCGTTGAAATTATTGACCGGGTCGGGGTGATTCAGGTTGTAAGGCGCGACATTCAGAACGTTGGGATTGTCAGGGTTGAATTCCCCCGCGCCAAAGTCGTTGAACGTGGCGTTACGCTGCGACAGCTTGAGGCCGAAGGCATTGAGCGCATCGTCGGTGCGGGTGACATTGAGCGAGGCAGTCACTTTCGGCATCCGCGCCCCCGCGCTTTGCTTGACTGCGGCCTGCGCCTGCCCGAGCTGCGTGCCGGCGACGATGATGTCCGGGTTCTGCACCAGCGCGCGCTGCACGGACTGATTGAAATCCAGCGTTTCGGCCTGCGCGGCGGTGGCGAAGGCCAATAGGCACAGGAAATTGAGCGTTCTCAGTCGGATCAGTTTTCTTTTCATAAGCCGTATCAAACCACCTCTTGTCGAATGGCCCGCAATGAGCGCGGGATCGATATAAATATTAGAAATTAATTATATACATGTAATTTATACGATCCCAAGAAATCCTGATATCCCGGCTCAAGCGGACGGCGGGTCTCCGGCCGGGCAGCCAAGCATGCTGATCAAGCACCCCGAAATCCAGGGGGGGAAGGCGTGATGGTGCCACAAGCGTGGCGCGTGTGGTGCAGGCATGGGCAGGTCGGGGCGCAAGCCGGCGCCCGCAGCGCCGGCAAAAAAAACAGGCCCGGCGCGCCGAGCGCGGCCGGGCCTGTCGTCGTCGAGGCTTTACTTCGCGAAGCCGCAGAACACGTCGCGCATCATGCTCAGCAGTTTGAGCGTGCGGGTGTCGCCGACGCGGTAGAACACGCGGTTGGCGACTTTGCGGGTGCGCAGCACGCCTTTGTCGCGCAGGATGGCCAGATGCTGCGAGATGTTGCTTTGCGAGGTGCCGACCTGGTCGACGATTTCCTGCACGCTGATTTCCTTGTCGCCCAGCACGCAGAGAATTTTCAGGCGCAGCGGATGCGACATGGCTTTCATCGCACGCGAGGCCTGCTCGATGTGCTCGTCCTTGTCCATGAGGTCCACTTCGTCCCAATCAGCTGCCATATTCATAACCTCGGTCCTGTTCGTGTAGTACCCTGATGCGGTCGGGCTCCGGATGGAAGCACAGGCCCGCGCATGGCGATATTGAAGCGACATCACGCCTTCGTATAGATTAGCAATCACGCATATATTAAAATAATTCCACAAAAACGAGTCAGGTTATACAAATTTCTTCATGAAGACCCTGCCGGTTCTCCTCATCATCCTCGACGGCTTTGGCTGCCGCGCGGAACGCGCCGACAACGCAATCGCCCAGGCCAGCAAGCCCAACTGGGACCGCTTGTGGAAACATCATCCGCACACCCTCATTCATGCGTCGGAATCCGAGGTGGGCCTGCCCAAGGGACAAATGGGCAACTCAGAGGTGGGGCACCTGAACATCGGCGCGGGGCGCGTGGTGTACCAGGAGTTCACCCGCATCGACCGCGCCATCGGGTCCGGCTATTTCTACACCAACCCGGCCCTGCTGAACGCGGTGCATCTGGCGCGCGACAACGGCAAGACCCTGCATGTGCTGGGCCTGCTGTCGGACGGCGGGGTGCACAGCCACGAATCGCACTTCCACGCCCTGCTTGATCTGGCGGTGCGCGAGGGGCTCAACAAGGTGTGTCTGCACGTGTTTCTGGATGGCCGCGACACGCCGCCGAAAAGCGCCGAGGTGTATTTGCGCCGCCTGAACGAAAAAATTGAACAGGCCGGCGTCGGCCATATCGCGTCGATGATCGGCCGTTACTTCGCGATGGACCGCGATCGCCGCTGGCAGCGGGTCAAGTCGGCCTACGACCTCTTGACCCAGGGGCGCGCCGAATTCATGGCGGAGAATCCGCAGGCTGGCCTGGAAGCCGCCTACGCGCGCGGCGAGACCGACGAGTTCGTCAAGGCGACGGCGATCCTGCCGCCGGACGGCAAGCCGGTGAAGATGGAAGATGGCGATTCGGTCATCTTCCTCAACTTCCGCTCCGACCGTGCGCGCCAGCTGTCGCGGCCGTTCATCGAGCGCGATTTCAGCGAATTCGAACGCGAAGTCACCCCGCGCCTGGCCACCTACTGCACGCTGACCGGCTACAGCGACGACTTTGCCGTGTCGGTGGCGTTCCCGCCCGAACGCATCAAGAACGGTCTCGGCGAATACATCGCCGGGCTCGGCCTGCGCCAGCTGCGCATCGCCGAGACCGAGAAATACCCGCACGTCACCTTTTTCTTCAACGGCGGCGAGGAAGTCTCTTTCCCCGGCGAGGACCGGGTGCTGGTGCCGTCGCCCGACGTCGCCACCTACGACATGAAGCCCGAAATGAGCGCCTTCGAGGTGACCGAAAAACTGGTCGCCGCGATCGACAGCAAGCAATACGACGTCATCGTCTGCAATTACGCGAACCCGGACATGGTCGGGCACACCGGTGACCTGCAGGCCGCCATCAAGGCGATCGAAACGGTGGACGCCTGCCTCGGCCGGGTGGTGGAGGCCCAGCTTGCGCGTGGCGGCGAGGTGCTGGTGACCGCCGACCACGGCAATGCCGAACTGATGCGCGATACCGAAACCGGCCAGGCCCATACTGCGCATACCCTGAACCTGGTGCCGCTGATTTACGTGGGACGGCGCCCGGCCACGCTGGCGGAAACCGGGGCGCTCGAAGACATCAGCCCGACCTTGCTGAAAATGATGGGTTTGCCGCCGCCCCCCGAAATGACCGGTGAAGCCCTGTTGCAATTCGAGTAAACCGGGCGCAAGTTCGGGTAAGCTCATCCGGGTGAACTTCAGACCATTTCTCGTCCTGCTGGCATTGATCTGGCCGCTGTGCGCCAGCGCCAACCAGGCCGATCGCAAGCAATCCGAACTCGCTGCCCTCAAGCAGCGCCTGCAAACCCTGCAGCAGGAATTTCGCACCACCCAGGCGCACCGTCGGGAAGCGGCCGACGAGCTGAGTCAGTCCGAGCGCGCGATCAGCAGCGCGCTGCGCCAGTTGCGCCAGTTGGACGGCGAACGCCAGCGCGCCCAGACTGACTTGCAGGCGCTGACGCAGCAGACTGACGCTACGACGGCACGCATTCGCGCGCAGCAGGCCCACCTCGCCCAGGCGCTCAAGGCCGCCTACCAGCGCGGGCAGGGCGATGCGCTTAAGCTCATGCTCAACGGCGCGGACCCCAACCAGGCCGCGCGCGATATGCGTTATCTGGCGCACCTGTCGCGCGCCCGGCACGAGGCGATCGAGGCGCTTCGCGCCGACCTGGCGAAACTGGCAGCGCTGCAGCAGCAAACCGAACAAAAGACGACCGAACTGGCGCAGCTGCAGAGGACCCGCGAAGCCGAGCAGAAAAAACTGCTGGCCGACAAGCGCGCACGCGAGCAGGTCCTGCAAAAGCTGTCGGTGCAAATCCAGCAGCAGCGGCGTGAAATTTCCAGCCTCAAGCGCGACGAGCGCAGCCTGACGCAACTGGTGGAGCGCCTCAACCGGCTGATGGCGCAGCAGGCGGCGCGTGCACGTGCCGCCCAACAGGCGCAAAAGAATCAAAAAGACGGAAAGAACGCGGCCAGCCAGCCGCGTCGTGGCGTGGTCAACACCGAGACGCCGGTGGCGTTCCGCTCCGACAAGCCTTTTTCAGGTTTGAAAGGTTCACTGCGGCTGCCGGTCGCCGGGGAACTGATGAACCGCTTCGGCGCTCCGAGAGAAGGCGGAGGCGTGAGCTGGAAAGGCCTGTTCATTCGCGCGGCGGAGGGCGCCGCGGTGAAGGCGATCGCAGCCGGGCAGGTGGTGTTCGCCGAGTGGCTGCGCGGCTTTGGCAACCTCATTATTGTCGACCACGGGGAGGGCTATATGAGTCTGTACAGTAATAATGAAAGTCTGTATAAGCAGGTGGGCGAACGGGTCCAGCCCGGCGACGCCATCGCCGCGGTCGGCAACAGCGGCGGCCAGCCCGACCCCGGCCTGTATTTTGAAATGCGGCATCAAAGCCGTCCTGTTAATCCCCTCCTGTGGGTGAAGTGAGATGACACAAAAGGCGAAATCCATACTCGTCGGCCTGGCCGGCTTGCTGGCCGGCGCCGCGCTGACGGTCAACCTGTCGGCGATCGCCGACAAGGATGCGGAGACGGCGCTTCCGGTCGAGGAGCTGCGCGCCTTTACCGACGTGTTCGCCCGCATCAAGAACGACTACGTCGAGCCGGTCGAAGACAAGAAGCTCATCACCGAGGCGATCAATGGCATGTTGACCGGGCTGGATCCGCACTCCTCCTATCTGGATGTCGAGGCGTTCAAGGATTTGCAGGTCGGCACCCAGGGCGAGTTCGGCGGCCTCGGCATCGAAGTCGGTATGGAAGACGGCTTCGTCAAGGTCATTTCGCCGATCGAGGATACGCCTGCCTTCAAGGCCGGGGTCAAGCCGGGCGACCTGATCGTCAAGCTCGACGACACGCCGGTGAAGGGCATGACGCTGAACGATGCTGTGAAACGGATGCGCGGCAAGCCGGGGACGAGCATCCGGCTCACCATCGCACGCAAGAGCGTGGCCAAACCCCTTGTGCTGACCCTGACCCGCGCGATCATCAAGATTCGCAGCGTCAAGTTCACGCTGGTCGATCCCGGCTATGGTTACGTGCGCGTGACGCAGTTTCAGGAACACACCGGCGAGTTGCTGGCCGAAGCATTGAACGGCCTCTACAAGGACAACAAAGCGCCGCTGAAGGGCCTGATTCTTGATCTGCGCAACGATCCGGGCGGCCTGCTCAACGGCGCGGTCGCGGTGACGGCCGCCTTCGTCAAACCCGACAGTCTGGTGGTGTACACCGAGGGGCGCACCGAAGACGCCAAAATGCGGCTGACTGCCAGCCGTGAACATTATCTGCGTCCGATGCAGTCCGATTATCTGAAAAACCTGCCGGAGGGCTTGAAGAGCGTGCCGATGGTGGTTCTGGTCAACAGCGGCTCGGCTTCGGCGTCCGAAATCGTGGCGGGCGCGCTGCAGGACCACAAGCGCGCAGTCGTCATGGGCACCCGCACCTTCGGCAAGGGCTCGGTGCAGACCATCCTGCCGATCGGCAACGGCACGGCGATCAAGCTCACCACCGCGCGCTACTACACGCCGAACGGGCGCTCCATCCAGGCCAAGGGCATCGAGCCGGATATCGTGGTGGAAGACCCGGCAATGCCTGAATCGGAGAACGGTTTTGGCATCCGCGAGGCCGATCTCGACAAGCATCTGGTCAATCCCGCGGGCGAGGAGCCCGCCCCGATGCTCAAGCCGGACGAAGTCATCAAGGCGCCGCCAGCGGACAAACCGGGCAAGAATGGCGAGGACAAAAAGCCGGCGACGCTGGAACCGGGCGAGATCGTCTCGAAGAACGATTACCAGGTGAATCAGGCGCTGAACCTGCTGAAAGGCTTGCAGATCCTGCAGGGTCGTTGATCCATGTGCGGTGGCTGCAAACCCGCCACCGTACAAATAGCAGCGCTATACTGGATAAATTCTGTCTGAGTGGTGTGCCATGCGCCCATGTGACCTCGAAAAAATCCGCGAAATTGTTTTTCATGACCTGCCGCCTGGCCAGGCGGAACACGCGCTGGTTTTGCTCGAAGGACTGGAGGGGCTGGTGGCGACAGTCGGGTCGGACGGCAGCCGTCTGCTGGTGCGTTACCACATCTGCGAATACACCCTGGAAGGTCTGGAAACGGCGCTGGCGAGTCAGGGATTTCATCTCGACAACAGCCTCATGAGCAAGCTCAAGCGCGCGCTGGCTTATTTCAGCGAAAGCGTGCAGCGCCGCAATGTCGCGGCCGACGAACCGGACATCAAGTCCCAGCAGGCCTTCATGAAGGTCTACGAGAATCACTTGCACGGTGACTGTGACGACACGCCGGAAGAATGGCGCGGTTATAAATAGACAACACTCTGCGCCCTCCCATGGAATTGACCGATGATCTGCTGCTGCGCTACAGCCGGCACATCCTGCTGCCGGAAATCGGCGTGGCCGGGCAGGCGCGCATCTGCGACGCCGCGGTGCTGATTGTCGGCGCCGGTGGCCTGGGGTGCCCGGTGGCGCTGTATCTGGGGGCGGCGGGGGTCGGGCGGTTGCTGCTGGCGGATGGCGACACGGTCGATCTCACCAATTTGCAGCGTCAGATCGGTCATGCCACGGCGGCGATCGGCGAGAACAAGGCCGCATCTCTGGCGCGCAGCGTGCGCGCCATCAATCCGGAAATCGACGTGCAGCCGATCGGCCAGGCGCTGGCGAATGCCGCCTTGCTTGAGGCCGTCGCGGCGGTCGATCTGGTGATCGACGCGTCGGACAATTTCGCCACCCGGCATGCCGTCAACCGCGCCTGCGTGGCGCTGGGCAAACCGCTGGTGTCGGGCGCTGCGATCGGATTTTCGGGGCAACTGGCCGTCTTCGATTCACGCCTGGACGGCACCCCGTGTTATCACTGCCTGTTCCCCGACCATGCGGATGAGCCCGAATTGCGCTGTGCCGAGGCGGGCGTGTTTTCGCCGCTGGTGGGTATCGTCGGCGCGATGCAGGCGATGGAGGCGCTGAAATATTTGGCCCGGGTGGGCGAGCCCCTGATCGGCAGGCTGCTGTTGTGGGATGGCCTGCGGGCGGATGCCCGCGTGATGAAGGTGCCGCGCGACCCGGCCTGCCCGGTGTGCGGGCCGGCAGCGTTTCAGGCCGGCTGAGCGCCCAGCAGACGCGACAGCAGCAATTGGATGTCGCCGCCGGGCGCGCGCGTAAACCCGCTCTTGGCAAACTGGTGCCAGCGTCCCACCACCACGCATTGCAGCAGATTGGCCAGCGGCGCGCTGAGCTCGGCCTGCCGGTCGCCGCAAAAGCGCAGGCATTGCCGCAACTGCGCCTCGATTCGGTCGTGAAGTTGATTGATGCGTTTTTGCAGGCGCTCGTTTTCGTTCACCAGCGCGTCGCCGATCAGCACCCGCGTCATCCCCGGATTCTTTTCCGCAAAGTTCAGCAGCATGCCGAGAATGGCCTCGACCTGGGCGGCGGGTGACGGCGTGTCGGCCGTGATGCGCGCGATCAGCCCGAGCAGCGTCTGCTCGATGAACTCGATCAGACCTTCGTACATCTGCGCCTTGCTGGCAAAGTGACGATACAGCGCCGCTTCCGACACGCCGACGCGTGCAGCCAGCGCAGCCGTGGTGATTTTTTCCGGTTTTGGTTCCTGCAGCATCGCGGCCAGCGTTTGCAGGATCTGCAAACGGCGCTCGCCGGGTTTCCTGGCTTCCCCTTCCATCCGTCTCTCCCCTGTTTTTATGGGGGGGATTATCGCTGATGTTGGGTGAATTGGTGGGTCCGCAC
>JAJPEP010000062.1 GCA_021166845.1 Thiobacillus sp. | reverse complement strand
ATGGAGTTGAACGCAGGCTTCGAGAGCATGTGCACTTCGTCGATGATGTAGACCTTGTAGCGTCCCACCGTCGGCGCGTACTGCGCGTTGTCGAGCACCTCGCGCATGTTGTCGACGCCGGTGTTCGACGCCGCGTCGAGTTCGAGCAGGTCGACGAAGCGCCCGGCGTCGATCTGGGTGCAGGACGAGCAGGTGCCGCAGGGGGTGGCGGTGACGCCGGTTTCGCAGTTGAGGCACTTGGCGAGAATCCGCGCCAGCGTGGTCTTGCCCACCCCGCGCGTGCCGGTCAGCAGATAGGCGTGATGCAGCCGCCCCTGGGTGAGCGCGTTGGCGAGCGCCTGCACCACATGCGCCTGTCCCTTGAGGTCGGCAAACGCGCGCGGCCGCCACTTGCGCGCCAGCGCCAGTGCGGGAGATGCGGAGTCGCCGAAGAGATCAGTCATGGGTATTTAAAAAAGGCGGGAACCATTCCTGGCTGCATTGGGGCGGGGACAAGGCGGAGCGCCGCAGACAGTACACAAAGTACGGCAAGGCGCGACAACGCAGTACCCGCCCCAATGCAGCCAGGAATGGCGAGCCTTACCCCGGCACTGGCATCGGTCGCTGGGGCTGCTTCCTTCCGGACCTGACCCGATTCACAACTTAGCCATGCGGGGAGACCCGCCGCGTGCATTTTAACGCAGAAGCGCTGCGCACGCCCTATGAAAATCCAGCCCTTATTCCTCGTCCGCCGGCACGCTCAGGCGGCGTTTTTTTACCGCGTCGGCCAGCATCCGCAGCAGCGGAACGGTATCGTCCCAGCCGATGCAGGCGTCGGTGATCGATTTGGCGTATTCCAGCGGCTGCCCCGGGATCAGGTCCTGGCGCCCCGCGTTCAGATGGCTTTCGACCATGGCGCCGATGATGCGCGCATCGCCGCCGGCCACCTGCGCCGCCACGTCGGCGCCGACATCGATCTGGCGCTGAAACTGCTTGCTCGAATTGGCGTGCGAGAAGTCGATCATCAACTGCTGGCGCAGGCCGGCCGCGGCCAGTTCGCTGCACGCCAGATTGACGCTCGCCGCGTCGTAATTGGGCGCCTTGCCGCCGCGCAGGATGACGTGGGCGTCCTCGTTGCCCGAGGTGCTGAACACGCCGACGTGGCCGGACTTGGTGATGGAGATGAAATGGTGGCGCGCCGCCGCCGCCTTGATCGCCTCGACCGCGATCCTGAGGCTGCCGTCGGTGCCGTTCTTGAACCCCACCGGGCACGACAGGCCGGAAGCCAGCTGGCGGTGCGACGGCGACTCGGTGGTGCGCGCGCCGATCGCGCCCCAACTCACCAGGTCGGCGATGTATTGCGGCGAGATCAGGTCGAGGAACTCGGTCGCGCAGGGCAGACCGATTTCGTTGATGTCCAATAGCAGCTTGCGCGCCAGCCGCAGGCCCTCGTTGATGTCGAAGCTCTCGTCCAGATGCGGATCGTTGATCAGCCCCTTCCAGCCCACGGTGGTGCGCGGCTTCTCGAAATAGACCCGCATCACGATGATGAGATCGTGCGTCAGCTCGTCGGCCAGCGGCTTCAATTTCCATGCATAGTCGAGCGCGGCGGCCGGGTCGTGGATCGAACACGGGCCGACGACGATGAACATACGATCGTCCGCCCCGCGCAACACGTCGTGAATGACGCTGCGCGCGTGCGCGACATGCGCGTGCACGGCCTCGTTGGCACGCAGCTCGCGCATGATCTGCATCGGAGCAAGCAGTTCGCCGCTTTGCTCGATGCGGGTATCGTCGGTTCGGATGGCAGACATTTTAAAAGCTCCGGGTTGTTTGCCCTGGCTGCGGCAGTTTCCTAAACGAAAAAACCGCCAGCGGGCTGGCGGTTTCGTTAAGGCGTTGCTGCTCGTCTCAGCGCCTCCCGACCGCCTGCGGCGTGGGATAAAAGCGGCTAAAGAGGAAGATCGCGGCCAGATTCATGCCCGGAGTCTACCAAAACCCGCCGGCCGGCGCCAACCGGCCTTGAGCATGCCTTCGCCGGAACGTAATAATCCGCTGCAAGCAGGCCCTATAATCGCTGCGAATACAAGGAAGGGGGCGGGATGATGGCGAACGGCACAGACATGCGGCACAGCGGTCAGGAAATGCGGCGCGACAGGCGCTTCCAGGTCTCGCAGGCGGCCATCATCACGCAGCCGGGACATACCGGCATCGCCTGCGAAATCCGTGACTTCTGCCTCGGCGGCCTGTTCCTCAAGTTCACCAACCCGGAAGCCGCGATCGCCACGCTGGCCACGCGGGTGGCCGCCGAGGTGGAAATTGTCTTTACTCCTGCGTCGATCAACGCCGCCGAGAGCTTCCACGTGCCCGCGCAGCTCAAACGCCTGAGTCCGCTCGGGGTCGGCGTCGCGTTTTTCCGCCAGCCGGTCGAGGCGCTGCGTGCGCTGCAAAAACTGCGCATGGCCGGGCACCGTCAAAAACTGGCCGCCCTGCCCGCCTTCAGCGCGCACCCGCAGCTGCGCGAAGCCAGCACCACCCTGCTCAGCGACACGCTCCTCCAGGTGCACGACCAGATGATGCGCATGCTGGGCGACAAGCTGAGTGCTGCCGCCATGCAGGCTTCCGGCATTGCCGAACACAGCGGACTGCTGGATGCGGTGCACGAATTCGGCAACCACGCGGCAACCGTGCAAACCCGCTTTGTGCAGCAGGTGCTGGATGCTCTGAAGCAGGCGCGCCCCTTGCAAACCCGGGCCACGCGCGACACCCTGGACGGCGGCCTGGCCCTGGTCGACAAACTGGATTTCGAGGACTGGCTCGCCACGTCGTCCGAGGCCAACAGGCTGGAAGAACAATTCCAGGAACAGCTGGCCGACATCGAGCCGCGCGTCGGACAGTTGTTCGGCTTTGCCTGTGACCACAGCAACAATCCCTTCGGCCCCGCGGTCATCGGCCATGCCTATCGCAGCGCGCTGCGGGACGTGCCGGTGCCGGCGCGCGCACGCCAGGTGGCCTACGCTACGCTGCGCGACGTGCTGTCCGACCAACTCGCCCCGCTGTATGCCGAATTGCTGGCCTTGTTGCCCGTCTCGCAGGCCGAGGTCGAAGACCGGCAGCCTGTCGCAACGCCGCAGCAGCAGCCCGCCCGCCCGTCCGCCACAGACGCGCAAGCCGAGCCTCCCGCGCCCGCGGCTGCACCGTCGCAAGGCGCCCTTAGCCGCCTGACCGGCCCATTGATGGACTTTTTCCGCGGCCAGCCGGCAACGGCCGCCACCGCGACGGCATCAACGGGCGCAGCGCACGTCGCCACCGCACCCGGCGGCGCCATGCCGGCGCCGGGGCATGCCGCCCAAGGCGCAGCGGCGGGCGCCGGCGGCCAGCGCATGCCGGCGGGCGCACCCGGCGTGGCGCACTCGCCGGTGCTGCAGCGCCTGGCCGCCGCCGGTGCGTTGCCCCCCGCCGTCACCCAGGAAATGCAGCGCTCGGTCGACATGTTCGGCGCGCTGTTCGACACCATGCACGCCGAGAAATCGGTCAGCGAGGGGATGCGGCCATTTTTCCAGCAGCTCGAAACCAGCCTCATCAAGCTGGCGATGTCCGATCCGCAATTCCTGAGCTCGCCCGCCCACCCGGCGCACAAGGTGCTGAACACGCTCGACCGCATCAGCATGGCGGCGGGCGACGACGGCAAGATCGCCGATCAACGCCTGCTGCGGCTGATGAGCCGCTGGACCGACCGCATCAACGCCGAAGCCGACAAGAATCCGGGCGTGTTCGAGGAGGCGCGAACCCAGCTCGAACGCGTAGTCAAGCCGCTGCTGAACGAGCGCGCCGCGCGCGTGTCCCGCCTGCAGGAAATGTGCGAAGGCCGCCAGGGCGCGGAAGTCGCCAAGCAGCGCATCCTGCGCGAACTGCTGGCACGGCTGGACGAGCGCGCGGTGCCCAACGCCGTGATCGAACTGCTGAACGGCGGCTGGCGCAATGTGCTGCTGATGGCCGAGCTGCGCCATGGCGCCGACAGCGACGAAGCGCGCGAGGCCTGGCAGGTGCCGCAACAGCTCTGCGCCTGGCTCGACCCGGAGTTGGCGCCCCCCCCCGGCGCCACCGACATCCAGACCCTGCTGCAGCGCATCGACCAGGCGCTCACCCAGGTATGCGCCGACAAGTTCGCGCAGGACCGCATCGTCGACCAGCTCGCCGCGGCGCTGTTCGACGCGGACAGGTCACAGCATCCGCACACCCCGGTCGCCGCCCGTCTCAACGACGCCGCCAGCGAACCCCTCTCCGAGGTGCAGGACAACCTGGCGGAGCGCCTGCGCGTCGGCGACTGGCTGCAGTTCAAATCGCTCGACACCCCGCTCAACCTGATCTGGATCGGTGACCAGCCGCCGGTGTACGTGTTCGCCAATTATCGCGGCATCAAGAAGCTCGACCTCAAACGCGCCGACCTGCTGCAATCGCTGGAAGACGGCGAGGCGCAATGGACCGAGGATCTGGAGTTGCCGCTGATGGACCGTTCCTACAGCGCGATGATCCAGAAAATGCAGCGCGACCTGCTGTGGCAGGCCTCGCACGACGCCGCCACCGGGCTCGCCAACCGCAAGCATTTTTTCCGCGCCATTCGCCGCAACTGGCTGCGCAGCCAGGCGGCGGACGGCGGTTACGCCATCGGCGTAATCCAGCTCGACATCAGCAATCCCGCAGGCGAAGCGCCGGGAGTCGAAATCCGCACTCCCATCCTGCGTGAATTTGCCCAGTTGCTGCCCGCACGGCTGCCGTCCAACGCGCTGCTGGCGCGCTCGGGCGAATCCGGCCTTGCGTTCTGGATCGAAGCGGGCGACAGCGCCGCCGCCCGGGCGCAGGCCGATGCCCTGCTGCAAGCCATCGCCGATCGCCCGCAGGAAATCAGCGGCGCTCGCTACCATGTGCAGGCGGCGGCCGGCCTGATGTGGGCAAGCGACTGCCTCAGTCCGGAAACCTATTACGACAACGCCAACGCCGCCTGCGCCCGCGCGCGCGAATCCGGCACGCCCGTCGTGTCATACCGCGGCGAAGCCGACGACAGCGGCGTGCTGGCGCTGGCGGAATGGGCGCACGAACTGACCGCCATCCTCGCCAACAACCTGCTCAGCCTGAATTGCCAGCCGGTGGCCGCCGCAGCCGACGCCCTAAAGGACTCCGATCCGCTACGCGCTGAAGCGCGTGCGGAATCGTATGCCGCGCGCGCCCCGCTGTATCACGAGGTGCTGCTGCACCCGACCGCCCACGGCGAACGCACCATCGCCACCCGCGACCTGATCGCGGTGGCCGAGCGCCTGCAACGCGTCGCCGAAATCGACCGCTGGGTGGTCCGCCGCGTCCTGCAGTGGATGCGCGATCACGCCGATCACGTCGCCCGGTCCGGCGGCTTCTCGATCAACCTGTCCGGCCAGTCGGTTACCAATCCGCTGTTCCTGAAGTTCCTGCTGGCCGAACTGGCGCGCGGCGACATCCCCGGCGACAGGCTCATATTCGAAATCAGCGAAGCCGACGCCGTCGAAGGCCACGCCCAGACACAGCTGTTCATGCGCCAGCTGCAGCGCCATGGCTGCCGCTTCACGCTGGATGAGTTCGGCGCCGGCGCCAGCTCCTACACCAGCCTCAAAAGCATGAAGCTGGATTACCTGAAGATCGACCGCGCGCTGGTGCGTGAAATTTCCACCAGCATGATCGACGAGGCGCTGGTTAGGTCGATTCTGGAGACGGGGAGTTTCCTGGGGATCAAGACGGTGGCGGGGTTTGTGGAGGATGCCGAGACGCTGATGAAGCTGGGGGAGATGGGGGTGGATTGCGTGCAGGGGTATTTGATTGGGGAGCCGAGGCCGCTGGAGAGTCTGGCCTGAGGGGCAGCCCTGTGAGCTGGGCTCAAACACCTTCGCCGCTGATCCGCCCGTCAGGCTCGATTTTCGGCGGGGCTGTAAATCCGATATAAACATACCGCATGTGCTTCCACGCGACAGGTCAAGTGGTTTGATGCTCACGGCTCAAGCCGGATTGAAATTTCCGGTGCTGCGTAAAAATGGGGAAATCTCCTTCGCCGGCAGCGGCTTGCTGAAAAAATAGCCTTGCATGGCATCACAGCCCCGCTCAAGGAGAAAGTCGAACTGTTCCTGCGTTTCCACCCCTTCAGCCACGACCTTGAGGCGCAGGCTGTGAGCCATGGCAATGATGGCAGTCACGATTGCCGCGTCGTCCGGGTCGGTCGTAATATCCCCCACGAAAGATTTGTCGATTTTGATGGTGTCGATGGGCAGGCGCTTGAGATAGCTCAACGAGGAATAGCCGGTTCCGAAATCGTCGATGAAGATGCGCATGCCCTTTGCGCTCAACGCTTGCAGAGTCATGGCCGCCGTCGAGAGGTTCTGCATCAGGATGCTTTCGGTAATCTCCAGTTCCAGGCAGGACGGATCCACCCCAGTTTCCTCCAGCACCCGCTCGATGGTTTCAACCAGATCGTGAATTCCGGTTGCTTCACCGCTAGCCGAACGGTGCCTGAACTGACGCGCCGACAGGTTCACCGCCACTGGCAGCGGGGGCACGCCTTCCCCTTGCCAGGCCCTGATCTGCAGGCACGCTGTCCGCAAGACCCATTCGCCGATCGGGATAATCAGGCCAGTTTCCTCCGCCAGGGGAATAAACTGGTCGGGCGGAATTATGCCCCTGACCGGATGCGCCCAGCGCAGCAATGCCTCCAGCCCGATCACGGCACCGCTCGTGAGATTCACCTTGGGCTGGTAGTCAAGCTGCAATTCGCCACGCTCCACGGCGCGGCGCAGGCTGTTCTCCAGCGTGAGCCGCTCCGATGGCAGGTTTTCCAGATCGGGCCGGTAGAACTGATACCCTTGGCCTTGCTCCTTGGCCTGGTACATGGCGTTGTCGGCGCACCGGATAAGGTTTCCCGCATCGATGGCGTCCGAAGGATAGAAGGCGATGCCAATGCTGGCGGAGACGAAGACTTCATGCGTTTCCAGTTGAAAGGCATGTGCAAAGGTATCCATGATTTTCTGGGCGACGAGCGCGGCATTCTGTGTCCCGGAAAGCCCTTGCAGCAGCACCACGAATTCGTCGCCCCCCAGCCTGGCCAGTATGTCGCCCTTGCGGAAGCAACCGGCCAGCCGCTCGGCCACCATCAGCAGCAGCTTGTCGCCCAGCGCATGACCAAAGGTGTCGTTAATCAACTTGAACCGGTCCAGGTCGAGAAACAGCACCGCCAACTGCTCCCCGTTCAGCGCCGCCTCATCCAGGCTGATGCCAAGGCGCTCCCTGAAGAATTTCCGGTTGGGCAGATTGGTGAGCGGGTCATGGTTGGCCAAGTGCACCAATTGGCGCTCAAACTGCTTGCGCTCGGTCAGGTCGCGCAGCACGTAGGTGATGAAACGCCCCGTGGACCCTTCGAACACGCTGCTGGATCCCTCCACCATGAAACTCGTGCCGTCCTGGCACAGCCCTTGGGTTTCCCACACACGGGTATGCTGAAATCCTTCATCCAGTTGGCAGGACAGCGGTTCCGGCAGCACCGTCCCGATCGGCCGCTCCAGCGCCTGGTTGCGGCGATAGCCGAACATGCGCTCCGCCGCCCGGTTGAAATAGGCGATTTTCCCCTGTGGATCGGTCATGATGATCCCGTCGTGGGCGGTTTCCGCCAAATCCCGGAAACGGCGTTCGGATTCCAGTGCGGCAGCGCGCAATGCCTCCTCTTCGGTAAGATCCTCCACGATCAAAAGAAGCCGGGCTTCTTCTTCTTCTTCTTCTTCTTCTTCCGCAAGCCGGATTCCAGTCAGCGTCACGCGCACCGGTTTGCGCTCGTCGCCGCCCGCCGGCCCCATGGCGAAAAGCACGTCATGCTGGGCGACGCCAGTGGCCAGGACTTCCAGCGCCCGGCCCCGCAATCCGTCGGCTGCGAGCACCTCCATCAGGTAGCGACCACGCACGGCTTTTTCGGTAAGTTCGAACCGTTCCATGAAAACCCGATTGGCTGACAAAACGGTGAGATTGGGCGAGAGCACCAACAATCCGTCGGGAATGCTGGTGAATACGATGTTGGCATACTCTTTTAACGCAAGGATCGTTTGCTGGTCGGCCTGGATATAGGTGTCGATGGCGAATCCCATATCCAGCAGAACGATCTTGATCAGAGCCTGGCAGGTGGCGACAAACGCCTCGGGGTCTTTTCCGAGCCGCTGCCAGAGTTCGGGAAGCAACCCCGACAGGTACTTGCTGTAGGCACCTAGATACCATTCCGGCGCCAGGCCGACGCGCTGGAGTACTGCGCCGGCTCGCAGGCGGTGGAGGATGTAATCCGGCCCGTAGTCGCCTGCGGTGAGGCTGTCGAAATACGCCGCCTGGGTACGCTTCAAACGTTCGATCGTTTGCGCGTCGGGCAACAACGCCCGTGTTTCCTCGAAGGCCAGGAGATGGGTGCAAAAGGCATTGGCGAAATCCGGCGCGAGGGTTCGCAGCGCTTCGTGCAGCGTTCGCAGCCGCGCGACGTCGTCATCGGTGAATTCCAGAAAGGCCTTGCGCCGAACGACGGCAGCATCGTCCAGTCCAACCGCGCGCACCACGGCCTCAACGGCCATATCCAGAGGCTTCATGTTTCCAGGCCTCGCAGCAAGCCAGGAAAGGGAGATGAATTCACCGTCAAGCTTGCTTGCTTGCTTGCTTGCGCAATATTCCTTCCACATCACGCCAATGAACCTTATGGTTGTTTTTGTTCATTTCTTAAGTGCCCGAAATCGGTTCGGGTAGTGTATTGGATTGGGATGCATGATTGGGATGCATGATATATCGATATAGCGACGGGCTGCGCGCCTCCATGGCGATAGCGCCGTACCGAATAGTGATCATCGCTCTCGCCACGACCATACCCACCCTGGCCTTTATGCTCTTCGGAGTGCTTCCGCGCGCGGAAGGTTATCGTGTGGCTGCGCGAGGTTCACAGGGAACGCGGGAAACAATCAATATGTTTCGTGAACAAACCGCTTTACCGCGGATGCAAGTATTCACACGTACGTCTTTGATCATCCCCCATGGACCTCGTGGTTAACTGCTTTATATCGTTTTAAGGACTCATGCGGTTACATGGCGGCGGCTCGCCGAACGTCTCGCAAAACACCCGGTACAGCTCACGCTCCACCCAACGCCAGCCTTCGTTCACCAGGCGAAACCGCACCCGCGCGGCGCCGTCGGCAACATGGCGATACAGCAGCGTATTATCGCTGCTGCCGCGCAGGTGGTCGCCGAGGCGCTTGCGCAAATCACCGGCCGATCCGATATAAACCACGCCATGCGGCACGACCGGCACACTTTTCCCCGGCCAGTTCTTTTCTTCATCACTGAGGCGGAAAGTGAAAGGCGTCCTGATCTCATACACGCCGGAATGGGCCGGAACCGCAGTCCGCAGTGCTTGAGCAGTCAGCGGCACCAGAGCGGAAAACCCCTCGGTCGCGGCCAGGTAATCCGTGCGCTGGCTGCGGCGCTTGTAATCGGGAATCGCCAAGTCATGCCGGATATTGGCCACTGTACGACGCGACAACCGAATGCCATGTTCCCGCTTGAGGATAACAGCGATGGCCTCGTCTGTCAGAGGCCCCCGAATTAACCCTTCTGCAACAAATTTTTTTTCTGTTTTTATCAGATGATCCACGAAATGGCAATGAACTTGCCGCGACTTCGGGAACAGAGTGTTTACCGGCACGGCTTTCCCGTTTGCCAGCGCAATCGACAATCCACGCACCAGCCGGGAGATCCGGCCCGGATCCGCCACCACGGAAAGATTCGACTCCGACCGCAGCCGGCTGGAAATCTCCGCCTGGGTCAGGGCGATGAGCGACAAGGCTTGCCCGGAGCGCAGATACGCCGCTTGTGATACCAGCACCGCCTGTATCAGCGCATGGGTGAGCCGGTTCCGGGTATTGATGAGGCGCAGCCTGCGTAACGTCCATGCGAAATCTTTGGGGGTTTCCTCGCGTGCCATCAGGCGGTTCATCCCCTCTTCGTCGAACCGGTACTCACGCGCATAACCGTCGCGATGGTAAAGAAATATCAGGTTCCGGCCCGCCTCGTGAATTTCTCCCAGGATCGGGGATGCTTTGGCTTGGGGTATGCCGTCCGCATCATGCGCCACCCATGCATCTTCCAGCCGCCCCACGGTGACCCAGGGGCGCAGCGCGTTAAACCCGGTGGATGACTCCGTCTGGGTCACGAGGCGGTCGAAAGCCCGCAGCGGCAACTCCAGAAAACGGGCGAGCATGATTTTGCCGAGCAGGGCGGCGTCGATATTGTTATTGCGGTGCTGCAAGTGGTGTTTCGCTGACAAAATGTTGGGATTCTTCTTCCGCCAAGCCTGCGGAGAGACGGGATGGCCGATGGCTCGGGGGAGATAAAAAGGGACAGACTGAACCGCCCCGGCTTTTTCGGACGCCCTAATCGAGCAACATCTCTCATCTGCCCGAACCTGGCCGGGCTGACCTTCCCAAGCGACTGATGCATGCTGCTCCGGTTATAGAACGCTGCCATCTTGTCCAGCCACTCATAGAGTTTGCGCGGCTCCAGCAAGGCAGGTAGCCTTCGTTTGAAAGACAGACGACAAAACGATTTTTCTTCCAGTTGCCTTTTCCGTAAATCTTTTCAAGCCGGGAACATTCCCGAATGCCCGAACCATTCAACAATGGTTTCGACAGCCGTTATGAGCCAACAATTTCGAACAAGGCTGGGCCGGAACATTACGCTGTCCCGCCCACCGTCAGCCCGTCGATCCGCAACGTCGGCTGCCCCACGCCGACCGGGACGCTCTGGCCTTCTTTCCCACACGTGCCCACGCCCGAATCCATTTCCATGTCGTTGCCGATCATGGAGACGCGGGTCAGCACTTCGGGGCCGTTGCCGATGAGGGTGGCGCCTTTGACCGGGTAGGTGATCTTGCCGTCTTCGATCATGTAGGCCTCGGCGGCGGAGAAGACGAACTTGCCGCTGGTGATGTCGACCTGGCCGCCGCCGAAGTTGACGGCGTAAAGGCCGTTCTTCACCGAGGCGATGATCTCTGCCGGGTTCTTGTCGCCGTTCAGCATCAGGGTGTTGGTCATGCGCGGCATGGTCAGATGCGCGAACGATTCGCGCCGGGCGTTGCCGGTGATGGGCATGCCCATGAGGCGGGCGTTCATCATGTCCTGCATGTAGCCGGTGAGGATGCCGTCTTCGATCAGCACGGTGCGCTGGGTGGGGTTGCCTTCGTCGTCGACGTTCAAGGAACCGCGTCTGAGCGGGATGGTGCCGTCGTCGATGACGGTGACGCCGGGGGCGGCGACGCGTTCGCCGATGCGTCCGGCAAATGCCGAGCTGCCCTTGCGGTTGAAGTCGCCTTCGAGGCCGTGGCCGATGGCTTCGTGCAGCAGGATGCCGGGCCAGCCGGCGCCGAGGACGACGGTCATGCTGCCGGCGGGCGCGGGACGCGCGTCGAGGTTGACCATGGCCTGGTGCACGGCCTGGCGCGCGTATTTTTCCAGGATGTCGTCGGTGAAGTAGCTGTAGTCGAAGCGGCCGCCGCCGCCGCCGCTGCCTTGCTCGCGGCGGCCGTCCTGCTCGGCGATGACCTGCAGCGACAGGCGCACCAGCGGGCGCACGTCTGCGGCCAGATGGCCGTCTGAGCGCGCGATGAAGATCACTTCGTATTCGGAGGCGAGGCTGGCCATCACCTGGATGACGCGCGGGTCCATGGCGCGGGCCTTTTTCTCCAGCCGTTCCAGCAGCGCGACCTTGTCGACGTCCTGCAAGCTCGCGAGCGGGTCGACCGCGTGGTAGAGCTGGCGGCCTTCGCCGCGCTGCACCATGCCGAAGCTGCGGTTCTGCCCGGCGCGCGCGATGGCGCGGGTGGCGTCGGCGGCGGCGCCCAGCGCGTCGAGGCTGATGTCGTCGGAATAGGCGAAGGCGGTCTTCTCGCCCGAGATCGCGCGCACGCCGACGCCCTGGTCGATGTTGAAGCTGCCGGATTTTACCTGGCCTTCTTCCAGGCTCCAGCCTTCGGAGCGCGAGTACTGGAAGTACAGGTCGGCGTAGTCGACGTCGTGGGTGAGCAGGCGGCTGAATACCGGTGCGAGCTTGTCGGCGTCCAGCCCGTTCGGGGTCAGCAGCGTGGCCTCGGCGGAATGAAAAAGCTGTTCGGCGGTTTGAATGGGAACGAAGGCGTCGGTGGGGTTCATGGTGCGTCCTGTTTACTTGGTGGGCTCGCGCTTGGGGACCGCACGGCGCTCGATCACTTCGACCTGGATCTGCTGGCACTGGATGAAGCGGTGCTTGAGCGCGGGCAGGCTCTTCCTGAGGCTGGCCTGGTAGGCCGGGTTGATGTTTGCGATGACGACGCCGGAACCGCGCGGCAAGCGGTCGAGCACCACGCCCCAGGGGTCGACGATCATGCTGTCGCCGTGGGTTTCGCGGCCCGACAAATGATAGCCGCCCTGCGCCGGGGCAATCACGTAGGCAAGATTTTCGATGGCGCGCGCGCGGATCAGGGTTTCGAAATGCGCGCGCCCGGTGGTGGCGGTGAATGCCGACGGCACCACGATGATGTCGACGTCGGGCATGGCGCGGTACAGCTCGGGGAAGCGCAGGTCGTAGCAGATCGACAGGCCGATGCGGCCGAACGGGCTGTTGACGACGACGGCCTTGTCGCCCGGTTCGATCAGCTTGGCTTCCTGATAGCGCTCGTTGCCGAGGTCGAGGCCGAACAAGTGGATCTTGTCGTAGCGCGCCACCTGCTTGCCGCGCTCGTCATAGACCAGGCAGCTGTTGCGCACCTTGTTCGCCACGCTGGCCTCCAGCGGCACCGAGCCGCCGACCAGCCAGATTTTGTGTTTCTTCGCCACGCGCGACAAAAACGTCTGGATCGGGCCGTGGCCTTCGGCCTCGCGCGCCTTCACCACATAGGTATCCTTCATCGCCATGATGCAGAAGAACTCCGGCAACACGACCAGGCGCGCCCCCGCGTCGACCGCCAACTCGATAAGCTGCTCGGCTTCGGCCAGATTGGCCGGCACGCTGGGGCCGGACGCCATCTGGATCGCCGCCACGCGCACGGTGCCGGCCTGCGGCGCGGATTTCTTGACCTGGGCGCCTTTGGGGCGCGCCACACTGGGTCTTGCTGGTTTTTTCGTCGTCATGTAACAGATTCCACGATCAAGGTTCAGAGGTTCCAGTTTTGGCCCGAGCCAACTTTTTCACATCGGGTTCCTGCCACGCCCCGGTCACCATGTATTCCTGGCTGATGGCTTCCTCAAACGGGTCACGCAGCAGTTTTTGCGCGGCCAGCGCACCCACCCCGGCCAATGGCCCGCCGATCAGAGCGCCCGCCACGGCCAGGCCTTCGGACAATTTGGGGATCACTTTCACCCGCAGCTGCACGGATTCCTGATTGAGGTCGGCCAGTCCGGACATATTGACCTTGGCGGCCGGCCCACGCATCCTGAAATCATCGCTGTAGACCACGCCGCGCGCGATGCGCAGGGTGGCGCCGATATCGTCGAAGGCATAGCCTTGATTGAAGATATCACGGAAATCGAAGCTCAGCCGGCGCGGCAGCGATTGCAGGCTCAGCACGCCGAGCAGCTTTCCGGCGCCGGGGTTGATCTTGAGAAACTGCCCCCCGCGGGCCTTGAAGTCGAGCTGCCCCGCCAGGGTGTCGAACGCGAAATCGGCGGGCGAACCGGTCCAGCTGGCATTGCCCTGGATGTCCGCGCTGCCGCGCCGCAGCGTATCGGCATAACCGAAGCGGTCCAGAAACTTGCCGGCGTCCAGCACGTTCAGACTCAGTTCGGCATGGGTTTCGCTCGGCGCGCCGGCGCGCCACAGGCCGCTCATGCGGAACACGCTGTCCGGGTGCGTGAGCCGCAGGCTATCGATCACCAGCCCCTGCGGCGCGCCGTGCGCCACCACCTCCAGTCGCCCGAGCGGCCGTTCCTCCAGACGGAAGTCTTCCACCGTCATGTCCAGGCTCGGAAAATCCGCGGCCGTCATGCTCATGCCCGCCGCCTGACCGGTTGCGGACGCCGCGGCCGGAATGGTCAGCTGCCTGAACTGCGCCGACACGCGGGCGGGCTGCTCCCTAAAGACCGATCCACCACCGGCGGAAGCCCCTGTGGAATCGTATGCCCCGGCCGGGCGATAGGTCAGCACGCCGTCCAGTTCGCGCCCGCTCACCTGGGTGCGCAACAGGCCGTTGCGGGTGCGCCCCTGCAGGCGCACCGCCTGATAGCGCCGCCCCATCAGGTCGAGCGTATCGAAGCGGACATCGATGGCTGAAAGCGGCAAGGCCGGCTTGCCGTTGCCCTCGGGCAGCAGCGCCGCCCAGCCCGAAATATCCATGCCGCGCCCGTTGCCGGCCAGACGCAGGCCGGGCTCGGCCGGCATTTGCGCGTCCCCGCCAAAGCGGATTTCGCCGCGGCCGAAACCGCCTGCCGCGGTGCTGCGCCACACGGCGCTGACGATTTGGCCCAGCCGCACTTCATTCAGCAGGCCGTCGCCCTGCGGCTGGCGGATCACCCGCAGCGGCAGCGGCTGCGCGGCGGCCTTGGCCAGCGGCACGGGCAGGCCGGACGCCAGTCCGACGAGGTCGGATTCGATCCGGACACGCTCGCCCGCGGGCTCCAGATCGATCCGGCCGCGCCATGCGGCCTGCCCCGACAAGTGCTGGCCCCATTCCGCGCCGAGCCAGGGCGATATGCCCGCAGCGGCGGCGCGCCCCTGCGCCAGAATCTGCACCTGGCCATCGCGGGTGGCCGTGTCGATGCGCAGCGGACCGCCGAGAAACTGCGCACCGAGGTTTCTCGCATTCAGGCTGTCATCGGTGAAATCGATGTCGCCGCGCACCAGGTCGAGCTGCGGCAGTCCTGCCGGCCGCAGGGTGTCGCCCAGAAACGACAGCCGGCCGGCCAGCGTGGTGTCGTGGTTGTGGCGCAGCGGAATCATCAGTTTCAGGGCAAGTTTCATCGGGCCGCTGCCATCCACGTCGCGGGTGAACCCCCGCAGCTTGTCGCCAACCGGGCTGGAGTTGGCAAAGCGGATGAAATCCTGGATGGGCCCGTTGGCCTCGCCGTCGATATGCAGCTGCTCCTCGTGATGGATCAGGTCCGGAATGACGGCCCTCACCGGCGCCAGCGCCACCCCGTAGATCCGTGCCTGGCTTGAGGTCACCTCCATCGTCTTGCCCTGGAACAGCACGCGCCCCTGGATGCCCTCGATCCGCGGCCAGCCCGGCACATAGTCGATCACCGCATCCCTGGCCTGCGCATCGACGCGAAACACGCCGTTGCCCTGCTCGAACGGGAACTGCGACAGGTCGCCTTTGAGGTCCAGCCGCACATTGTCGGAGCGCCCGGCCACGACGGCCCGTCTCACCCAGTCGACCGTTTGGTCGCCGATTTTTTTCGGGAAGTAACGATACACCGCGGTGCCCTCGGCGCGGCTCAGATGCGCGCTCAGGTCGATCACGCCGGGCTGGCCTGTGATCAGCTCGTAGCGCCCCTTGGCCGACCCGGCCATATCCCGATTGGCGAACGCCATTTCGTCCAGGGTCAGGCGGCGGCCGCGTGGCGTCTTCTTCCAGCTGCCGCGCGCATGCACGCTGTCGAATCCGAACGACGGTTCACGGAACAGGCCGGGCAGGCTGAGGCTCAGCTGTTTCGAGTCTATTTCGAACACGCCCGCAGCCGCGTCCCCCTCGATGCGCCCGCTGAGATTGGACAGCCCGGGCTGGCTGCCGGCCGCCGTCACGCCGAGGCCGCTGAAGCGGGTCGCAATACTGAAGTTGTCCAGCCCGGGCTGCGCGCCGCGCCAGTGCAAGCGCAAGCCGTCGAGCCGCCCTTGCGGTTGCAGGGCATGCAAGCGCACGCGCAGCGCCGCATCCATCGGCAGGCTCGGCAATATCGATTGCCAGCCGCTCAGGCTGAGGGACTGCGCCGTGATTTCATGTGACGCGGCGTTCCAGGCCAGGCTCGCGCTGAACGGCGCCCCGAGGGCGGCGCCCCGCCGCGCCACGCGCAGGTTTTCAAGCGCCACGCGCTGACCGTCCGAACCCCGCTGCCACACGGCCCGGCCTTGCACCTCGTCCAGCTTCAGCGCGGGCAGGCCGTCCCCCAGGGATGTTTCGATCGCGCGCAGGTCCAGTTCCGCGGCCACTCCGCCCAGCGCGCCGCGCACCACCTCGAATTTCAGCTTCAGCGCGCCGCCGCCTTGCCGGGGCTGATACGGCAGGGCCAGCCAGGCGCCCAGATGCGGAAACGACAGCGCCGCCGTGCTGGCGTCGAGGGTGCCGTTCCAGGTCTTGAGGTCGTCCGCATCGCGTGCGCTCAGTTTCGCGTCGACCGTCAGCGGCCGGGCCAGGCTGGCCGGCGGAACGGCATGCAGTTGCAGGCGGTGGGTGCGGCGCGCATTGGTCAGGGTGAAATCGACCGCGGTGAAAATCAGCGGCGGCGCGTTGCGCACCTCGTCCAGCCAGGTGAGCGTGGCATGGCCGACGTGCACCCGCCCCTGCCGCAGCAGCCAGCTGGAAAAACCGCTGTCGGGATCGGCCGGATTGATGGGAATGCCGCCGACGTAGAAATGGCCGTCGCGCGCGCGCCGCACCCCGAGCGTCAGTCGTTGCAACTCGATGCGGTTGAAGCGCGGCTCCAGAACCAGCAGCGAACGCCAGGCAATAGCGGCCTCCAGTTCGGGCAGGTAAAGCGCCGGGCGGCCCTGCCGGTCGTACAGGCGCACACCCCGCAGGCGGAATTCGGGGCGCGCCTGCCGCCACACCCCCGACACCGCCTCCAGCGTCACCCGCTGGCCCAGCGCGCGCGACATCAACTCCTCCACCGTGTCGCGGTGATCGGCGATATTCGGCAACACCCAGAAGAACACCAGCGCCGCCGCGGTCGCAAAGCCCAGTGCGGCCAGCGCGGCCAGGGCGGCCAGCCAGCGCGATGCGCGGCGCAGGAACACGGAAAGCGATGAAAAAACAGTCATAAAAGAGGATTCGCGGATGCCACGATTCTATGCGCTTGTCCGCGCCTTGCGGAGGCCCCGGCAGGGAATTCGGCGCGATTCATTCATCCGTGAAGCGGTGAATCAGGCGCCGGTCGCGTTTGGTGGGGCGCCCCTTGATCGCAGCCGCCGGACTGGCGGCCAGCTTGCGCTCGCTCGCCTGCTGCTGGCGCCGCGCGTGGCTGGCGGGGTCTTCTTCATACAGCGCTTGCGCGACCGGCGCCGGACCGCGCTGCATCGACAGCGCGCGCACCGTGACGGTCCAGTCGACGTCGCCGACATGAAGATCCAGCCGGTCGCCCGGCCCGACCTCCCGCGCCGGCTTGACGCGCTCGCCGGCGAGCTTCACGCGGCCCTGCTCGACGGCCTGGCTGGCAAGGCTGCGTGTCTTGAAGAAGCGTGCCGCCCACAGCCACTTGTCGAGCCGCATTTTTCCGGCCCGGCCTGTGTTGAACTGAGTTTGATCGGACATGGCCTTGTCAGTCGGCATCGAGCATCTCGAATTGTGCCGGCTTTACACGGCAGAAGCCACGGTTATATTGTATTCAACGCTTGAACATTCCAGCGAAGTCATTGGCTTCGACCTTCCCGGATCGCTCCTGAAACCGGCCGGTCTTCCGTCCCCGTGACGGAAGACCGATACAATCCCCCCCTTTCCGACGCAAGGACACGCCATGCCCAAGATTCTCGCCTTTTCCGGCAGCATTCGCCGCGACGCCTGGAACCGCAAGTTGATCCAGGCGGCCGTGGACGCCACCCGTGCCGCGGGCGGCGACGTCACCCCGATCGATCTGGCGGATTATCCGCTGCCGCTCTACAACGGCGATCTTGAAGACCACGACGGCCTGCCCGACAACGCGCTACGCCTGAAAGCCCTGTTCAAGAGCCACGACGCCCTGCTGATCGCCAGCCCGGAATACAACAGCTCGATTCCGCCGCTGCTGAAGAACACGATCGACTGGGTGTCGCGCGAATGGCAGGGCGAATCGGGGCTGGTTCCGTATCAAAACAAGGTGGCGGCCATCATGGCCGCCTCGCCGGGCCAGTTCGGCGGCATGCGCATGCTGCCGCACCTGCGGCAGATCCTGAACACGCTCGGCGTGCTGGTGCTGCCCGGCCAGTTCTCGCTGGCCGGCGCCGACAAGGCATTCGACGAGGAAAACGGCGCGTTGAAATCGCCGGCGCGGCTGCATGACCTGGTGCTGGAACTGGTGAACACCGCCGCCGCCCTGAAGCCGGCATAAAAAAGCGCCGGGGAACCGGCGCTCAGGCTGCTGACGATACCAGAAGCGATGCCCCCTGGAGGGGCATCATGCAATCACTGCGACAGCATCCTGTCCCTGGCCACGAAATACTTGCGGGCAAACGCGACCAGCTGGGCGTCGCTCGGATGATCCACGGTTTCCACCCCGATCACTTTGTCGGAGACGCCTTGGTCGTGGGAATGGATATGCTTGATCAATTCGAGCTTGGCCTGGCCTGGGCCGACGATCAGGATTTCCGTTGCGCCGGCGAGGGCTTCCACGACCTCGTGATAATAGCTCTGGTCTTCGGGCTGGCGACTGCCGCTGACCGAGCCCCGCTTGCGATGGAGATTGCGATGCGGCGTGGCCGGACTCACCACTGATTTTTCAACGTCATCCGGACTGATGTGCATGACGTTGGCTTCGTTGTGGTCGAGCCAGACGACGGCATGGTAATGAGACATGGTTTTCTTTCGTGGTTGATGGTTGAACGGCTAAAGATTCCAGCTGATGGCACGCGCGGGAAGGCGAAGACAGGGATTGAACCCGGATTGTTCATTAGACGATTTATGACGCGTAGGATGCATTCCGTGCGCCTTCGGGTGTCAATCGGTGCACGGAGTGCACCCTACGCAAAGCATCTCGCCCTAATGAACAATCTGGATTGAACCACTTTCTCACCTGCCCCCACGCCGTTTATTTCACCGCTTCCTTCAGTTGCTCCAGAATCGCGGGGTTTTCCAGGGTGGAGATGTCCTGGGTGATTTCCTCGCTCTTGGCGATCGCGCGCAGCAGGCGGCGCATGATCTTGCCTGAACGGGTCTTGGGCAGGTTGTCGCCGAAGCGGATTTCGTCCGGCTTGGCGATCGGGCCGATTTCCTTGCCGACCCAGTCGCGCAATTCGGCGACGATCTTCTTTGCCTCGTCGCCGGTGGGGCGTGCGCCTTTCAGCACCACGTAGGCCACCACCGCCTCGCCCTTGATGTCGTGCGGACGGCCCACCACGGCGGCTTCGGCGACAAGCGGGCTGGACACCAGCGCGGATTCGATTTCCATCGTGCCCAGACGATGGCCGGACACGTTCAGCACGTCGTCGATGCGGCCCATGATCCAGAAATAGCCATTGTCGTCGCGGTGCGCCGAATCGCCGGCGAGATAGACCTTGCCGCCCAGTTCCTCGGGGAAATAAGTTTTCTTGAAACGGTCGGGGTCGCCCCACAGGGTGCGCAGCTGGGAGGGAAACGGGCGCTGGATCACCAGGTAGCCGCCGTGCCCCTTCTCCACCGGGTGGCCGTGCTCGTCGGTGATCGCGGCCATGATGCCGGGCAGCGGCAGTGTGCAGGAACCCGGCTTGGTCGGCACCGCGCCGGGCAGCGGCGCAATCATGTGGGCGCCGGTCTCGGTCTGCCACCAGGTGTCGACGACGGGACAGCGGCCGCCGCCGATCACCTCGTGGTACCACATCCAGGCTTCCGGGTTGATCGGCTCGCCCACCGTTCCCAGCAGGCGCAGCGAGGACAGATCGTGCTGCGCGGGCAGGTCGGAACCGAGCTTGATCAGGCTGCGGATCGCGGTCGGCGCGGTGTAGAAGGTGGTGACCCGGTGCTTGGCGATGGTCTCCCAGAAACGTCCGGCGTGCGGCCAGGTGGGGATGCCCTCGAAGATGACCTCGGTCATTCCCAGCGCCAGCGGACCGTAGGCGACGTAGGTATGGCCGGTGACCCAGCCGACGTCGGCGGTGCACCAGAAAACGTCGGCATCGGGCTTGGCGTCGAACACCCACTCCATCGAGACAATGGCGCCGAGCAGATAGCCGCCGGTGGAATGCTGCACGCCCTTTGGCTTGCCGGTCGAACCTGAGGTGTAGAGGATGAACAGCGGATGCTCGGCGGAAACCCACACCGGCTCGCAGGTGTCGGCCTGGGTCTGCGCGAGCTCGTGCCACCACAGGTCGCGCGCGCCCCAGTTCACGGCGCCGCCGGAGCGGCGGTAGACGACCACCTTTTCGACGCAGGACGTGTCGCCCATCGCCAGCGCCTCGTCGACCGCGCGCTTCAGCGGCACCGCCTTGCCGCCGCGCATCGATTCGTCGGCGGTGATCACCAGCCTGGCCCTGGCATCCTCGATGCGCTCGAACAGGCTTTTCGCGGAAAATCCGCCGAACACCACCGAGTGGATGGCGCCGATGCGCGCGCACGCCTGCATCGCCACCACCGCCTCGATGCTCATCGGCATGTAGACGATCACGCGGTCGCCCCTTTCCACGCCGAGCGACTGCAGGGCGTTGGCGAACTGGCAGACGCGCGCGTGCAGTTCCTTGTAGGTGACTTTCGTCACCGCGCCGTCGTCGGCCTCGAAAATCAGCGCGGTCTTGTCGCCGCGGGCCGCCAGATGGCGGTCCAGGCAGTTATAGGAAACGTTGAGCTCGCCGTCGTCGAACCACTTGTAGAACGGCGCCTTCGACTCGTCCAGGGTGCGACTGAACGGCTTTTTCCAGGCGATGGTCCGGCGCGCCTGCTCCGCCCAAAAGCCCTCGTAGTCGGTTTCGGCCTGGCGGCACAAGGCCTGGTAGGCCGCCATGCCGGACACGTTGGCCTGCTTGACGAAGGCGTCCGCAGGCGGGAACACGCGGGTTTCGGTCAGAATCGACTCGATAGAAGCCATACGGTCTCTCCACTGATAAAGTGTTTGATAACCGCACGATTTTAATTCAAAGCGCCTCATTCATCGCAGCCCGATTCAAGCCGCCCGATCCCAGCCATGAGCCATTCCGCACTCGACCGTGTTGTCCGCTGTTCCCGCTATGGCCGCCGCCTGCTGGCGGCACACCCCCAACTGGCCGAGGCCGTGGCCGGACAACTCGACCAGGCCTTCGCCCGCGAAGCGATGCAGGCCTTTCTCGCCGAACCGCCCTGCACCGACGAAGCCGCGCTGCACCAGCGCCTCAGACAGCTGCGCCAGCGCGTGTGGTGGGTCGCCGCCGCGCGCGATCTGGCGGGCAACGCCGATCTGGCCGAGGTGATGGCCACCTGGAGCACGCTGGCCGAGGTCTGCCTCGCGGCCGCACTCGATTTCCACCACGCCGCGCTTGCCGCGCGCCACGGCGAACCGCGCGACGAACACGGCCAGCCGCAACGGATGGTCATCGTCGGCATGGGCAAGCTCGGCGGCGGCGAGCTCAACGTGTCGTCCGACATCGACCTCATCTACCTCTACCCCGCGGAAGGCGACACCGCGGCCGACGAGGCTGCCGCCGCAATCAAGCCGATCGGCAACCACGAGTTCTTCGTCCGCCTCGGGCGCAAGCTGACGGCCGCGCTGTCGGAAGCCACCGCCGACGGCTACGTGTTTCGCGTCGACCTGCGGCTGCGGCCGTGGGGGGATTCCGGGCCGTTCGCGATGGGTTTCGCGATGCTGGAGGACTACCTGGTTGCGCAGGGGCGGCCGTGGGAGCGCTACGCCTGGATCAAGGCGCGCCCGCTCACCGGCGGCCGCCACGACGAACTGATGGCAATCGTGCGGCCCTTCGTGTTCCGCAAATACCTCGACTTCGGCGCGTTCGCCGCGATCCGCGACCTCCACGTGCAGATCCGGCGCGAGGTCGCGCGCCGCGAGATGGCCGACAACGTCAAGCTGGGGCCGGGCGGCATCCGCGAGATCGAGTTCACCGCGCAGGTGTACCAGCTCATCCGCGGCGGCCGCATCGCCGCGCTGCAGCAGCGGCCGACGCTGACGGTGCTGGGCGAGCTGGCGAAAAACGGCCTGATGGCGGCCGACGCGCAGCAGGAACTTGCCGCCGCCTACGATTTCCTGCGGCGGCTGGAACACCGGCTGCAATACCTGGACGACGCGCAAACCCAGCAGTTGCCGGAAGATGCCGAATCGCAGGCGATGCTCGCCGAGGCGATGAACTTCCCCGACTATGGCGCGCTGATCGCCGCGCTCGACCGCCATCGCAACAAGGTCACGCGCCATTTCGAGCAGATGTTCGCCGCGCCGCAAACCGACCAGGTGAGCCACCCGCTGACCGCCGTGTGCTGCGGCACGGCCGATGCCGGATCCACCCGCGCGCTGCTGGAAAACGCCGGCTACGACGATCCGCAGCGGGTGCTGGCCACGCTTGACGCGCTGCGCCAGCACGCCGCGCGGCTGGCCGAATCGACGCAGCTCAGGCTCAACGCGCTGCTGCCGCCCGCGCTCGAAGTCATCGGCGGCCAGCCCGATCCGGCCGCCACGCTGGAACGCTTTGCCGCGCTGATCCAGGCCATCTCGCGCCGCGCCACCTACCTGGCGCTGCTGGCCGAATATCCGGCGGCGTTGCGCCAGCTGGTGCGCCTGCTGGCGGCGAGCCCGTGGGCGGCGCAGGTGTTGACGCTGCAACCGCAATTGCTGGACGAACTGATCGCGCCGCAATCCCTGATGAGCGTGCCCGACTGGGCGCAACTTGCCGCGCAATTGCGCGACGAGCTCGACGCCCATCCCGGCGACACCGAAGCACAGATGGATGCGCTGCGCCGCTTCAAGCAGGTGCAGACGCTGCGCCTCTTGGCGCAGGACGTGGCCGGCCGGCTGACGCTGGAAGCGCTGTCGGATCATCTGTCGTTTCTCGCCGACGTGCTGCTTGCCGAGACACTCGACCGCTGCTGGGCCGTGCTGAAGACGCGCCACCGCGATACGCCGCGCTTCGCCGTGATCGGCTACGGCAAGCTCGGCGGCAAGGAGCTCGGCTATGCCTCCGACCTCGACCTGGTGTTCCTCTACGACGACGCCGACGAGCGCGCGCAGGAAATCTACGCGCGGCTGACGCAGCGCATCAACACCTGGCTCGGCACCCTAACCCCGGCGGGCATCCTCTACGAGACCGACCTGCGCCTGCGCCCGGACGGCGCGGCGGGCCTCCTGGTCAGTTCGGTCGATGCGTTCCGCGACTACCAGCTGCATCACGCCTGGACGTGGGAACACCAGGCGCTGACGCGCGCGCGCTTCGTCTGCGGCGATGCGACGATCGGCGCGAGCTTCGAGGCCCTGCGCCGCGAGGTGCTATGCCTGCCGCGCGACGCCGGCAAGCTGCGCGAGGAAGTGCTGGCGATGCGCGAAAAGATGCACGCCGGCCACGCCAACGACAACGAACTGTTCGACTTGAAGCACGACAGCGGCGGCATCGTCGACGTCGAATTCTGCGTGCAATATCTGGTGCTGCGGCATTGCCATGCGCATCCCGAACTCGCCGACAACGTCGGCAACATCGCGCTGCTGCTGCGCGCGGGCGCGGCCGGGCTGGTCCCCGTCGAACTCGCGCAAGCCGCCGCCGACGCCTACCGCGAACTGCGCCGCCAGCAGCATGCGATCAAGCTCAGCGGCGCGGAGTACGCGCGGGCGCCGCTGGCCGATGTGGCAAGCGTGCGCGATGCGGTGAGGGCGCTGTGGCGGCAAGTCATGGCCTGACCTGGATGGCGCCCGGGAGCCGTTGCGGATTGGCGTATAGCCAGCCGCGCCGCACCAGCCACTTCTCGATTTCCACCCCGAAAAACACCACCGAGGACAGCGCCAGGCACACAGCCAGTTCGCCCATGCTCAAGGGCTCGGTCTTGAAGATGGGATTGAGCCAGGGCACATAGAGCACCGCCATCTGCAGGGTGAAGGTCAGCCCCAGCGCGCCGATCAGCAGCCGGTTGGACAGCACGCCCTGGCTGAACAGCGATTCGCGCTCGGAGCGGATCGCCAGAACATGGCCCAGCTGCGACAGCGTCAGCACCGTGAACACCATGCTCTGCCAGTGCGCGGAGGCGACGTGGATCGCCCAGGCCTGGGCCAGCAAGGTGACGCCCCCCATCAGCAGGCCCACCCACAGGATGTGCTGCCACATGCCGTGGGCGAAGATGCTTTCCTTCGGCGGCCGCGGCGGCCGCTGCATGAGGTTGCGCTCGGCGAGTTCATTGGCGAGCGCGAGCCCCGGCAGGCCGTCGGTGACGAGGTTGATCCACAGGATGTGGATCGGCAGCAGCGGAATCGGCAGGCCGAGAAAGGGCGCGAGGAAGATGGTCCAGATCTCGCCCGAGTTGCTCGTCATCGTGTATTTGACGAACTTGCGGATGTTGTCGAAGATGCGGCGGCCTTCGCGCACCGCATGGACGATGGTGGCGAAGTTGTCGTCCAAGAGCGTCATCGCCGCCGCCTCGCGCGCCACGTCGGTGCCGCCCTTTCCCATGGCGACGCCGATGTCGGCCATCTTCAGCGCCGGCGCGTCGTTCACGCCGTCGCCGGTCATGGCGACGAATTCGCCCTGGTCCTGCAGCGCCCGCACGATCTTGATCTTCTGCTCGGGGTTGATGCGGGCGTAGACCCGCACCGATTCCACCTCGCGCTCGAATTCCGCCAGGCTCAATCGCGCCAGCTCGCTGCCGGTGAGCACGCGGCCGCCGGGTTTGACGATGCCCAGCCGCTCCGCGATCGCGCGCGCGGTGGCGGGGTGGTCGCCGGTGATCATCACCGGGACGATGCCGGCGGTCTTGCATGCGGCGACCGCTTCGGCCGCCTCGGGGCGCGGCGGGTCGATCATGCCGGCCAGACCGATGAAGCTAAGCCCGGCCTCCAGCGTGGCGGCGTCGAGCGCGTCCGGCGCCGCCGGCAGCCGCTTCAGCGCGAAAGCCAGCACCCGCAGGCCCTGCGCGGCCAGCCGTTCGGCCTCGTCCCGCAGCGCGGCCCGATCGATGGTCATCGTGCCCCCTGCGTCAAGCTGATCGATGCACAGCGCCAGCACGCCCTCGGGCGCGCCCTTCACCAGCATCAGCACCGCCTCGCCGTCGCGATGCAGCGTGCTCATGCGGGCGCGACCGGAATCGAAGGGAAGCTCCGCCACGCGCGGCAGCGACTGCTGCAGCGCGGCCTTGTCGAACCCGGCTGCCTGCGCGGCTTCGAGCAGCGCGGTCTCGGTGGGGTCGCCGGCCAGGGTGCCGTCGGCGGCGGCCACGGCGTCGTTGCACAGCGCCATGACGAGTCCCAGTTCGTGCCAGGGCATGCCCTCGATCCCCTGCAGCCCGGGACGGGTTTCGCTCGCGGCCAGCACGCGGTCGACCTGCATCTGGTTCTGCGTCAGCGTGCCGGTCTTGTCGGAACAGATATAGGTGACCGAACCGAGCGTTTCCACCGCGGGCAGGCGGCGGATCAGCGCGTTCTGCCTGACCAGGCGCGCCGCCCCCAGCGCGAGCGAGATGGTGACCACCGCCGGCAGCGCCTCGGGTATCGCGGCGACGGCCAGGCTGATCGCGGTGAGCAGCATCAGCAGCGGCGGTTCGCCGCGCAGCCAGCCGGCGACGAAAATGATGACGCAGACCGCCAGCACCACCAGCGCCAGATGCCGGCCGAAGCGCGCCAGCCGCTTCTGCAGCGGCGTCTTGCCGGATTCGCCGGACAGCAACGCGGCGATCTTCCCCAGCTCGGTCTTCATCCCGGTCGCCACCACCAGGCCGCGCGCGCGGCCATAGGTCACCACCGTCCCCCTGTAGGCGAGGTTGAGGCGGTCACCCAGCGGCAGCCCGGGGTTTTCCAGGCTTGCGAGCTGCTTTTCGATCGCCTGCGATTCGCCGGTGAGCGCCGATTCGTCGACCTTGAGCGCGGCCAGCCCGGTCAGGCGCAGGTCGGCCGGCAGGATGTTGCCGGCTTCCAGTTCGACCAGGTCGCCGGGCACCAGGTCGACCGCGTCGATCAGGCCGGTCTGGCCGTCGCGGATGACGCGCGCCTGCGGGCTGGCCATCTTCTTCAGCGCCGCCATCGCGCGCTCGGCGCGGTATTCCTGCACGAAGCCGAGGATGCCGTTGAGGAAAACGATGACCATGATGGCGATTGCGTCCTGCGGCTCGCCGATGATGCCGGCGACGATCGCGGCGGCGATCAGCACCAGGATCATGAAGTCGGTGAACTGCGACGCCAGCATGACGAGCGGGGGGCGCCGGGGCGCCTCCTGCAGCACGTTGGGCCCGACCTGCGCCAGCCGCGATGCGGCTACCGATGTCGAAAGCCCCTGGCTCAGGTCGCTGCCGAGTTGCGCGGCGACCGTCTCGCTGTCGAGACCATGCCAGTGGACGGGTTGTTCGCCGAAATCAATGGTCATAGAGATAGAGGAACAGAGTGTTCAGGAGATAGACGACAAGCAGCAGCAGGCTGACCCAGCTGACCGTGCGGTAGACGCGCGAAGGCGGCCGCAGGATCAGCCCGACCACCGCCAGACCGCTCATCATCATGGCGGAAAAGGCCGAGGCGGCATGCGAGATCGAAACATCGACGAACAGCGGGCCGGGCAGGTAGGCCAGGTCGTCGATCGCGAGGATGGCGATATCAAACAGATTGCTGCCGAACAGGTTGCCGATGGCCAGGTCGACTGCCCCCATGCGCAGGGCGGCCACCGTAACCACGACTTCGGGGGCGGAAGTGATCGCAGCGACAAACAGCGTCCCCACGAAGCTCTGCTCCCAGGCCATGACTGCCGCCAGATCCTTGGCGATAAAGGGGAGCCAGATGCCGGCCGCCACCACCGCGAGCGCGGCGATGACGTAGCCTTGCACCGCCTGCTTCAGGCTGGTGTCAGAATAAAGCTCGACGCGATTTTCCACATACTCGCTGACTTGAGCCTGCTCATAACGGTAGAGCGAACGCATGGCCAATAGATAGAGCAGCAGGATGACCGGCGTGTAGAAGCCGACGTGGCCAATGGAAGGAACCGTGCCCGCGCGATAGAGCAGAAGGTTGAATCCGGCGAAACCGATCATGGCGATGCCGTAGCCGGCAGCCAGCACGTTGCCCTGGCGCGCACGCGTGTAGACGGATTCCTTGCGGTAGAGAAAATCGAGCAACACGATGATCAGCAGGTTGAACACGCAACTACCCATGATGTCGCCCACCGCGATATCCGGCGCCTTGGCGACCGTCACGGCGGACAGGCCGGTGACCAGTTCCGGCAGCGAGGTCACCGTCGCCAGCAGGATCAGGCCCACCCAGCCGCGGCTCAGCCCGCTTTTCTCGGCAATAATGTCGCCATAGCGCGAAAGCCTGACGCCCGCCACGCCGATCACGGCGAGGCTGGCAAGCAACGAAAGCCAGATGACGGCCAGATCCAGCATGGGGGGTAGGTAAGGCGGCTCCGGATCGATGGGCGTTTTACAAACGCATGCAGCAAATCACGCACGGGCTGCACGAACCCGCATGCAGGAAAAGCACGTGTCGAACTGCAAGTATTGCCGAATTTGCGCTTTTGGCCAGCGGCGGCCAGGAACGCGCCGAGGCAGGCCGGCGCTTGCCGGCCTGCCTCAGCGCTGGCGTCGCCGCGCCTTGCGGCGCTGCCAGGCGCGCACGATGCGCAGCCGCCAGGCCCAGTGCACGGCAAAATAGATCAGCACCGACAGGACCACCGCCAGCGTCAGCAAGCCCAGCGCCAGCGGCGGCCCCACGGTGTACAGGCGGTCCACCCACAGCGCCAGCCCGGTCCCGGTTCTGGCCGCGACACGGTCGAGATCGACCTCGGCCAGCGCCACGTCGGCGTGCCCCAGCATCCAGGCGCCCAGATGATAGGCCGCGTAGTACACCGGCGCGAAGGTGATGGGGTTGGTGATCAGGGTGCTGCCGACCGCGGCCGGAATGTTGGCGCGCAGCAGCAGCGCCGCCATCGCCGCGAAAAAAATCTGCGCCAACGGCATCAGCAGGCCGAAGAAAACACCGATGGCTAGGCCCAGGGCCACTCCGCGCCGGTTGACATGCCACAGCCGGCGATCATGCAGCACAGGTCCCATCCAGCGCAGCGCACGGTGTTCGCGCAGGGCTTGCTGGTCGGGAAGAAAACGGCGGAAACGCTTCGGCGGCATGAAGTTTCAGACAGCGGCAGCAACGGATAAGGTTAAAGCCTGCTGCGTCGCGGGCGCGACAGCAAATCCCGGCATTGCGCATCCGTATTGTTGAGGTGTGCCAGAATTGTAGGATGCGCTGGGGCAAATTTCACATTCCCGAAATGCGTTTCATCGCGATCCATCCGAACGTCGACCGAACCGGAGATATCGCTTGCACGCCAACGAAGATTCACCGCGCTGGCACAGCCTGTCCGTCAGCGACACCCTGACCCGACTCGAAGCGCCGCGCGAAGGCCTGCCCCCGGACGAGGTCGATGCGCGGCGCGCGCAATTCGGCCCCAACCGGCTGCCGCCGCCACGGCCTCAGCCGGCCTGGCAGCGCCTTCTGCTGCAGTTCCACAATGTGCTGATCTACGTGCTGCTGGCGGCCGGGCTCATCACCGCGCTGCTTGGCCACTGGCTCGATTCCGGGGTGATCTTCGGCGTGGTGGTCATCAACGCGGTGATCGGCTTTATCCAGGAAGGCCGTGCCGAAGAGGCGCTCGACGCGATCCGCGACATGCTGTCGCTGCACGCCACCGTCACCCGCGCCGGCGAGCGCCACGAGATCCCCGCCGAGGATCTGGTACCGGGCGACATCGTGCACCTTGCCTCGGGCGACCGCGTGCCCGCCGACCTGAGGCTGATCAGTGTCAAGAGCTTGCGGGTGATGGAGGCCGCGCTGACCGGCGAATCGCTCGCGGTCGACAAGCAGGTCGACCCGGTTGAAGCCGATGCCGCGCTCGGCGACCGCGCCAGCATGGCGTGGTCGGGCACCCTGGTCACCTACGGCCAGGGAATCGGCGTGGTGGTGGCCACCGGCACCGCCACCGAGCTGGGGCGCATCAGCACCCTGCTGGCGACGGTCGAGAAGCTCACCACGCCACTGCTGAAGCTGATGGCGCGCTTCGGCCAGTGGCTGGCGGGCGTGATCCTGCTGCTGTCGGCGCTGATCTTCGGCTTCGGCGTATGGGTCCGCGGTTACCCCGCGAGCGACATGTTCCTCGCCGCGGTGGGCCTCGCGGTGGCGGCGATCCCCGAGGGCCTGCCGGCGATCATGACCATCACGCTCGCCATCGGCGTCACCCGCATGGCGCACCGCAACGCCATCATCCGCCGCCTGCCCGCGGTGGAGACGCTGGGCGCGGTCAGCGTCATCTGCTCGGACAAGACCGGCACCCTGACGCGCAACGAAATGACGGTGCAGACCGTCATCGGCGCCGACGCCATGTTCGAAGTATCGGGCAGCGGCTACGCGCCCGAGGGCGGCTTCAGCCACGGCGGCGAACGCGCCGATTCCGAATCGCATCCGCTGCTGCGGGACGTGGCGCACGCCGCCTTCCTGTGCAACGACGCCGAGCTGCGCGAAACCGACGCCGGCTGGCAGCTGGCCGGCGACCCCACCGAAGGCGCGCTCCTGACCCTGGCGCTGAAGGCAGGGCTCGACCCGCACCAGACCCGCGAAGAGCTGCCGCGCAGCGACGTCATCCCGTTCGAGTCCGAGCACCGCTTCATGGCCACGCTCAACCACGACCATGACGGGCGCGGCTTCATCTATCTCAAGGGCGCGCCGGAGCGCGTGCTGGCCTTGTGCGGGACGCAGCGCAGCGCCGACGGCGAGGCGCCGCTTGATCCCGGTTTCTGGCGTGCGCGCATGGAGGAAACCGCCGCCCAGGGCATGCGGCTCCTGGCGCTGGCGGTGCGGCACGAAACCGCGACGACGCTGAACTTTTCCGACATCGAGGACGGCGGCTTCACCCTGCTGGCGGTGCTCGGGCTGGCCGATCCGCCGCGCGAGGAGGCCGTCAAGGCGGTCGCCACCTGCCGCGCCGCCGGCATCCAGGTCAAGATGATCACCGGCGACCACGCCGCCACCGCGCAGGCCATCGGCAAACAACTGGGGCTGGGCGGCCACTCGACCGGCGAAGGGGTGCGCACGGTAACCGGCGCCGACATCGAGGCCCTCGACGACGCGCAGCTGCGCGAGGTGGTGGCGAAGACCGACATCTTCGCCCGCGCCAGCCCCGAACATAAGTTGCGCCTGGTCGAAGCGCTGCAAAGCCTGGGCCACGTCACCGCGATGACCGGCGATGGCGTCAACGACGCGCCGGCACTGCGGCGCGCCGATGTCGGCGTGGCGATGGGCCAGAAGGGCACCGAGGCCGCCAAGGAAGCAGCGGAAATGGTGCTCGCCGACGACAATTTCGCCTCGATCGCCCACGCCGTCGAGGAAGGCCGCACCGTCTACAGCAACCTGAAAAAGGCCATCGTGTTCATCCTGCCCACCAACATGGCGCAGGCCGGCATGGTGCTGATCGCGATCCTGCTCGGCATCACCCTGCCGATCACCCCGGTGCAGATCCTGTGGGTCAACATGGTGACGGCGGTGACGCTGGCGCTGGCGCTCGCCTTCGAGCGCCCCGAGCCCGAAGCGATGCGCCAGCCGCCGCGCAACCCGAACGAACCGCTGCTGACGCGCTTCATGCTGTGGCGCATCGTGTTCGTCACGATGTTCCTGGTGGCCGGATCGCTCGGCCTGTTCCTGTGGGAACTGGAGCGCGGCGTGCCGCTCGACGTCGCGCGCACCGCCGCCATCAATGCCCTGGTCATGGGCGAGATTTTCTATCTGTTCAACTGCCGCCGCCTCACCGCGCCGGTGGTCGGCTGGTCGGGCGTGGCCGGCAACCGGGCGGTGCTGATCGCCATCGGCATCCTCGTCGTGCTGCAGGGCCTGTTCACCTACCTGCCCGTGCTGCAGTCGCTGTTCGCCACCGCCCCGCTCGATCTGGCCGCCTGGGGACGCATTCTTGTTTTCGGCGTCGTCGTTTACAGCGTGGTGGAAATCGAAAAGGCGCTGATCCGCCGCAACAAATAACGCCTCCGTTAAAAATCATGAACAACATCCACTGCAAACCGGCCCTGCTGCATAGCGTCCATCGCCCGCTTCATACCAGACGGCGTCCAGGGTAAGCCGCATGGATTTTTTCAACCAACTCGTCCTCGCCGGCGCGGTACTTTTGTTGCTGGCCATCCTCGCCAGCGCCCTGTCGTACCGCATCGGCATGCCGTTGCTGCTGGTATTCCTGGCGGTCGGCATGCTGGCCGGGGAAGACGGCCCGGGCGGCATCCTGTTCGACGACAGCGGCATCGCCTACACCATGGGCAGCGTGGCACTCGCCGTCATCCTGCTCGACGGCGGCCTCAACACCCGTTCCAACAGCTTTCGCGCCGGCCTGCGCCCGGCATCCGTGCTGGCCACCGTCGGCGTGCTCGTCACCTGCGTAGTGACCGGCCTGTTTGCCGCCTGGACGCTCGATTTCGGCCTGCTCGAAGGCTTGCTGGTCGGCGCCGTGGTGGGCTCCACCGACGCCGCCGCGGTGTTCGCTCTGCTGCACGCCAGGGGGCTGGCGCTGAAACAGCGGGTGTCGGCCACGCTGGAAATCGAATCCGGCAGCAACGACCCGATGGCGGCGCTGCTCACCATCGCCCTCATCGAGCCGATTCTCTCGGGTCAAGGCACGCCCGGCTGGGAAACCCTCGGCCTGTTCATCCGGCAAATGGGCATGGGTCTGATCGCCGGCCTCGGCGGCGGCTGGCTGCTGGTGCGGCTGGTCAACCGCCTGCCGCTGGAGCGCGGCATGTATCCCATGCTGGTCCTCGCCGGCGGCCTTGCGCTCTACAGCCTCACCACGGTGCTGGGCGGCAGCGGCTTCCTCGCTGCCTATCTGGCGGGCGTGGTGGTGGGCAACAGCGCGCCGCGCGAATCGACCAACATCCTGCAGGTGCATAACGGCCTGGTGTGGCTGGCGCAGATCGCCATGTTCCTCATGCTGGGCCTGCTCGCCACCCCCAGCGATCTGCTCGAACACGCCCCCTCCGCGCTGGCGATCGCGCTGGTGCTGATGTTCGTCGCGCGGCCGCTGGCGGTGGCGCTGTGCCTGCTGCCGTTTCATTTTCCGTGGCGCGAGCAGGTATTCATCGCGTGGGTCGGGCTGCGCGGCGCGGTTCCCATCATTCTCGCGCTGTTCCCGCTGCTGGCGGGTGTGCCCGAAGCGGCGCTCATTCTGGATGTGGCCTTCTTCGTGGTGCTGATCTCGCTGACCATGCAGGGCTGGACCATCCCCGCCCTGGCCCGTCGCCTGCGGCTACAGGTTCCGCCAGCGCCGACGCCGACCGAACGCTTCGACCTGGCGTCGGCGCCTGCCGGCGGCCATGCCTTTTTTGGCTACCGGCTGAAAGCGGACGGCCAGTTCATCGGCCGCCCCGCCAGCGCGTTGCGCCTGCCCGGCGAGGCGCGCCTGCTGACCGTATTGCGCGATGGTTTGGCACTGATGCCTGACGCGGCCGACGAACTGGCCGCCGGGGATACGCTCTACGTCCTGGCCAATGAAGCGGACAGCGCCGCGCTGGGCGATCTGCTGGCAGCGCCCCGCGCACCCGCCTATCTCGACAAGCGTCAGTTTTACGGCGATTTCATCCTGAACGGCGAATCGATCATGGCGAATGTCGCCGCGCAATACGGCCTGCCCTTGCCGCCGGAAATGTCGGACCTGACGCTGGCGGCGTTCATCGCCAGGAAGCTGCCCGGCGTGCCCGTGGTCGGCGATCGCGTCCGGCTGGGCAAACTGGAATTCGTGGTGCGCGCGATCGTCGACGGCCGCATCAGGCAGGTCGGACTGCGGATCCCGACCCATCTGGTGGATGCGCCCTGAACTCGAACGCGCCCGGTCTTGTCCGGGGCCGTAAAGCCGGCCATCATGGTTCTGGCCCGCCAAGCATGACCATCGACGCAAGGAATCACGCACACAACGATGACGCAGCCTTTTGACGAATTCGCCCTGCTCCTGATCATCACCACCGTGCTGGGGGCGATCGCGGTGCGGCTGCGCCAGCCGATTCTGATCGCCTACATCGCGGTGGGCATATTGCTCGGGCCGGCCGGCTTCTCCCTGGTGTCGGCGCACGACCAGATCGACCTCCTGGCGCAGATCGGCATCACCATGCTGCTGTTCGTGGTGGGGCTGAAACTCGACCTCAGGCACATCCGCCACATCGGCCCGGTCGCGCTCGCCACCGGGCTGGGGCAGCTCAGCTTCACCATCGTGTTCGGCTTCTTCATCATCCTCGCGCTCGGCAAGGGCTGGCTGGAGGCGCTGTACGTGGCGGTGGCGCTGACCTTCTCCAGCACCATCATCATCGTCAAGCTCCTGTCCGACAAGCGCGAACTCGACTCGCTGCACGGCCGCATCGCGGTCGGCTTCCTCATCGTGCAGGATCTCGCCGTGGTGATCGCAATGATGGTGATGAGCGGTCTCGGCGGCATGGGCGAGGACGGCGTCAGCGGCATGACCCTGGCGCTGACCCTGCTGGCGCGCCTGGGCGGCGCCGCGCTGCTGCTGTTCGTCGTGATGCGCTACCTGCTGCCGCGCATCGTCGGCACCCTGGCGCGCTCGCAGGAGCTGCTGCTGATCTTCGCCATCGCCTGGGGCACCGCGTTGGCTGCGCTCGGCGAATTCGCCGGCTTCAGCAAGGAGGCCGGCGCCTTCATCGCCGGCTTCTCGCTCGCCTCGACGGCGTACCGCGAGGCGATCAGCGCGCGGCTCACCAGCATCCGCGACTTCCTGCTGCTGTTCTTCTTCATCGACCTCGGTTCCAAGCTTGATTTTTCCACCCTCGGCGACGAAATCACCTCCTCCATCGTGCTGTCGCTGTTCGTGCTGATCGGCAACCCGCTGATCGTGATGGCGATCATGGGTTACATGGGCTACCGGAAAAGAACGGGGTTTCTGGCCGGACTGACGGTGGCGCAGATCTCCGAGTTTTCCATCGTCTTCGTCGCCATGGGAATCAGCCTCGGCCACGTCGGCGACAGCGCGCTGGGGCTGACCACCCTGGTCGGCCTGACCACCATCGCACTGTCGTCCTACATGATCCTGTACTCGCACTATCTGTATGCCTGGCTGGCGCCCTGGCTAGGCCTGTTCGAGCGGAAACATCCTTTTCGCGAACTGGCGGTCGAGCACACCCCGCGCGACGGCGTGCGCCCCGACGTGGCCATTTTCGGACTCGGTCGCTACGGCAGCCGCCTGGCGCATTCGCTGCTTAAGCAGGACTTGCATGTGCTGGGCGTGGACTTCGATCCCGAAGTGGTGAGGGCGCAGCAGCACCTCGGTCTGGATGCCCGCTTCGGCGACGGCGAGGCGCCGGACTACATCGAAAGCCTGCCGCTGGCGGGGGTGCCATGGGTGGTCAGCACCCTGCCCGACCGCGCCTCCAACCACGCCCTGCTCAATGCGCTGGCGGAACACCATTACAGCGGGCAGATCGCCATCGTGGCGCGCGACGAGGCCGATGCCGCAAGCCTGCGCACCCTCGGCCGGGTCGAGATCATCCTGCCGTTCAACCAGGCGGCCGATTTTGCCGCGCTCGATCTCGCGGCGCGCATCGCCGCGTCCGAACTCACCAAAAACCAGGAGACCTCATCATGACTTCATCCCTTTCGCTACTCGCCACCACCGACTTTTCCGCCCCGGCGCGCCATGCGCTGGAACGCGCGGCGCAGCTTGCGAGTGCCCATGCCGGCGCACGGCTCACCTTGGCCCACGTCGTCAGTGCGTCGATGCTGGCGCGGCTGCGCGGGCTGATGCGCGACGAGGCGCCGGCGATGGAAGCGCGCGTCGCCGACGAGACGCAGCAGGCCCTGACGGAGCTGGCGGCCCGCCTCAACGCGCAGTACGCCTGCCCGATCGGCACCCGGCTCGCCCAGGGGGTGGCGCTGGATGCCATCACCGACCTCGCCGACGAACTGCATGCAAACCTGCTGGTGATGGGCGCGCGCGGTGCGCATTTCGTTCGCGAGTTCCTGCTCGGCTCCACCACCGAACGCGTGCTGCGCAGGACCCGCCGCCCCGTGCTCGCGGTCAAGCAGCGCCCGCAGGGCGCCTATCGGCGCGTGCTGGTGCCGGTCGACTTCTCGGCCCATGCCCTGGCGGCCGCGCAGGCCGCGCACCGCTGGCTGCCCGACGCCGAGATCGTCCTGCTGCATGCGTACGAAGTCGACATAGAAAGCACCCTGCGTTTTGCCGGCATCGCCGACGAGCAGATCCATCAATACCGGGTACGCGCTCGCGAGGATGCGCTCGATGCGATGGCGCGGTTCGTCGACCAGTTGTCGATTCCGGCGGGACAACTGACGCGCCACGTGGTGCACGGCGCGCCGACCCTGCGCATCCTCGAGCACGAGCAGTCGCTCGACGTTGACCTCATCGCCATGGGCAAGCACGGCCAGTCGACGCTGGAAGAACTGCTGCTCGGCAGCGTCACCAAGCATGTGCTGGCCTATTGCAGCAGCGACGTGCTCGTCGCCGGCCATCCTGCCTGAGCCTTCCATTCATGCCCAACGAAGCCCCGCCCCGCCGCAAGCCGCTCCCCACCACCTCGCCCAGCCCGACCACGGGCTACATTGAAGTTCTGCTACTGGCCGACGTGGTGATGACCGACTGGACGATGGAGGAGGTAATGAGCTTTGTCATGACCGGCGGCACCAACGCCCCGGAAAATGTGCGCTTCAATAATCCCCCGCGCGCTGCCGCGGAGGAGCAGGCCAAGTGAAATTTTCCGTCTCCGCCGTGCGCGCGATACTCTGGCGCAGCGCCCTGTTCGCCCTGCTGTGGTGGGCGTTGACCGACGGTCGCGCCGACAGCTGGGGGGTGGGGGCCGCCAGCATTCTCGCCGCGGTGAGCCTCAGCCTGCACCTGCTGCCGCCGGTGCCCACCTATGTGTCGCGCATCGGCCTGCTGCGCTTTGTGATTTTCTTTGTCGACCAGTCGCTGCGCGGCGGCATCCAGGTTGCGTGGTTCGCGCTGCGTCCGCGAATGGATCTGCGGCCGGGGATCCACGAGATCCCCCTGCGCCTGCCCGAGGGCGTCGGCCGCGTGCTGCTGACCAACACCCTCAACCTGCTGCCGGGCACCCTGAGCGTGGGGCTGGAGGGCAACCGCCTGTGCCTGCACGTGTTGCTCGACGGGCAGACGCCGGCGGAAGCCGAAGTGCGCCGCGCCGAAATCCGCGTGGCCCACATGCTGGGGCTGAAGCTGGCGGAGACATGAACACCCTGTTGCCGATCCTCGCCGTCTTTCTGCTCGCCAACCTCCTGGTCGCCCTGCTGCGGGTGGCGCGCGGCCCCACTCCGGCCGACCGCCTGCTGGCGGCGCTGCTGTTCGGCACCACCGGCGTGGCGATCCTGTTGCTGCTGAGCTTTGCGACTGGCAGCGCCGCCCTGCTCGACGCAGCGCTGGTGTTTGCCCTGCTGGCGGCGATCAGCGGCGCGGCGTTTGCCCAGCGCGCCTGGCGCGAAGAGGAAGCCACGCATGACGACGACTGAAGTCGCGAGCTTCATTCTGCTGCTGATCGGCGCCGCGTTCTTCTTCGCCGGCACCGTCGGCCTGCTGCGCTTTCCCGATGTCTACACCCGCCTGCACGCGCTGGCCAAGGCCGACAACCTCGGGCTCGGCTTCATCGTGCTCGGCCTGCTGCTGCAGGCGCCCGGCCCGGCGACGGCGCTGAAGCTGGTCCTGATCTGGCTCCTGGCGCTTGCCGCCAGCGCCACCGTCGGCTTCCTGATCGCCCGCCGCGCGCGCCAGAACGGCATCGTGCCGTGGCAGGCCGGAGACCGGAAATGACGCCGGCGCTGGCCTTCGACCTGCTGCTGGTCGCGGCGCTCTTGTGGAGCGCGGCACGCGCGCTCATCACCGCCGACGTGTTCCGCGCGGTGGTGCTGTTCATCGTCTTCGGCCTCTTGATGGCGCTGGCCTGGGCGCGTCTCGGCGCACCCGACATCGCGCTGGCCGAGGCCGCCATCGGCGCCGGACTCACCGGCGCCCTGCTGCTCGACGCCGTCGGCCACCTGCGGGCAAAACGGCGGGAGCCGGAACAATGAAAGCCTGGCTCACTGCGCTGATCGCCCTGCTCTGCACCGGACTGGCGCTGGCGCTCGGCGCGGCCATGCTGGCGCTGCCCGAATTCGCGGTGCGCCTGCCCGGGCAGGTGGCGGCGAACCTGGACGCCAGCGGCGTTGCGCACCCGGTCACCGCAGTGCTGCTCAACTTCCGCGGCTACGACACCCTGCTGGAAGTGGCGGTGCTGCTGCTGGCGCTGCTCGGCGTGTTCGCGCTTTCGCGCCACGCAAGCGGCCACGCCCATCCCGTCGCGCCCGCCCATCCGATGCTGCAGGCCCTGGCGCGGGTGCTGGCGCCGCTGATGATGCTGGTGGCGGGCTATCTGTTGTGGATCGGCGCGTATGCGCCGGGCGGCGCGTTTCAGGCCGGCGCGGTGCTGGCCGCCGCCGGGGTGCTGCTGCGCCTGGCCGGGCTGCTGCCCGCCTGGGCGCAGCCGGGCGTGCTGCTGCGCGGCGGGCTGGCGCTGGGTCTGCTGGCCTTTCTGGCGGTGGCCGTCGCCGGGCTGCCGCACGACAGCCTGCTGCAGTACCCTCCCGCCATGGCGGGGGCGCTGATCCTGCTGGTCGAGGCCGGCCTCACGCTGTCGATCGGCCTCACGCTGGCCGGCCTCTATCTCGCCAGCGCGGAGTGGCGCCAATGAGCGCCGCGCTGCTCTACGCGCTGGCAGGCGCCGCGCTGTTCGCCATCGGGCTGGCCGGCCTGCTGCTGCAGCCGCATCTGTTGCGCAAGATCCTCGCCTTCAACATTCTCGGCAGCGGAGTCTTCCTGGTCCTGGTGGGGCTGGGCCAGCGCGACGGCATGATCGACCCGGTGCCGCAGGCGATGGTGCTGACCGGCATCGTCGTCGCCATCGCCGCCACCGCGCTGGCACTGGCGCTGGCCCGCCAGCTGCTCGACCTGACCGGACAGATGCGGCTGCCGGAAGACCGGCCCGACGCGGAGCCGGCGGATGACTGATTTTCTCGATCCCCTGCCGTGGCTGATCGTGCTGCCGCTGGCGTGGGGCACGCTGGCCTTCGTGCTCGGGCCGGGGCGCGGCGGGCGGCTCGCCATCGCGACGATCGCGCTGCAAGGCGCGCTCGCCCTGCAGCTCGCCGGCCAGTTGTTCGACAGCGGCGCGCGCGTCCATGCGGTCGGCGGCTGGGGTGCATCGCTGGGAATCGACCTGATGGCGGACGGCCTCGCCGCGGCGATGCTGCTGTTGACCCAGGCGGTCGCGCTGCCGCTGGCGGTCTACGCGCGCGGCTATTTCGCCGCGAGCCCGAAAGGGCGCGAACTGTTCTGGCCGATGACCGGCTTCCTGCTGGCCGCCCTCAACGCGCTGTTCCTGTCGGCCGACCTGTTCAACATCTACGTCACGCTCGAACTGCTGGGGCTGGCGGCGGTCGGCCTGGTGGCGATCGCCGGCGGCCAGCAGCCGGTGACCGCGGCGGTGCGCTATCTGTTCGCCACCCTGCTGGGTTCCGGCGCCTGGCTGCTCGGCGTCGCGCTGCTCTACGGCACGTACGGCAGCGTGTCGCTGGCGGTGCTGACGCCCTTGATCCATGCCGACGCGCCATTCACGGTGACGCTGGCGGCCGCGCTGATGCTGCTCGGGCTCATGCTGAAAACCGCGCTGTTCCCGTTCCACTTCTGGCTGCCGCCCGCCCACGGCGGCGCACCGGCGCCGGTGTCGGCGCTGCTCTCGGCGCTGGTGATCAAGGCGACGTTCTACCTGGCGCTGCGCCTGTGGCTGGAGCTGTTCGCGCCGCTCGCCACGGCGGCCGCCGCGCAGCTGCTGGGAGCGCTCGGCGCGGCGGCGATCCTGTGGGGCTCGGTGCTGGCTCTGACACAGTCGCGCCTGAAAATGCTGGTGGCCTATTCCACCGTGGCGCAGGTCGGCTACCTGTTCCTGCTGTTCCCGCTCGCCACCCTGGCGCCGCCGGGCGTCGCCGACAGCGCCGTTCAGGGCGGCGTGATGCAGGCGGTGGCGCACGGCCTCGCCAAGGCGGCGATGTTCGCAGCGGCCGGCAGCATGATCGTCGCCACCGGGCGCGACGACATCGGCCGCCTGGGCGGCGTCGGCGCGCGCCTGCCGCTGACCCTGTTCAGCTTCGGCCTCGCCGGGGTGACGCTGATGGGCCTGCCGCCCTCCGGCGGCTTCTCCGCCAAGTGGCTGCTGCTGGGGTCGGCGCTGGAAACCGGCCAGTGGTGGTGGGTGGTCGTGATGATCGCCGGCGGGCTCCTCACCGCGGCTTACGTGTTCAAGGTGCTGCGCCGCGCCTTCCTGCCGGTGGCACAGGGCGACCGCGTGGCGCGGGTGCCGCGCACGCTGGAGTTCAGCGCCTTTGCGCTGGCGCTGGCGGCGATCCTGCTGGGGCTGTTCGGCGCGCCGCTGCTGGACCTGCTGGCGGTCGGGCGGGCGGCATGATCGACCCCTGGCTGCCCGCGCTGGTGGTGCTGAGTTCCCTGCTGCCGGGATTGATCATTTTCTTCCTGGCGGAATCGCGCATCCGCCTGCGCACCACGCTCAACCTGATCGGCGCATTCGCCAAGCTCGCACTCATCGGCGTGATGCTGTGGGGCGTGCAGAACGGGCACGAATACGTGTTCCGCCACACCGTGCTGCCGGGACTCGATCTGGTGCTGCGCGCCGATGCGCTGGCGCTGCTGTTCGTCAGCCTGTCGGCGGCGCTGTGGCTGTTCACCACCCTGTACGCCATCGGCTACCTGGAAGGCGCGCCGCACCGCAGCCGTTTCTTCGGCTTTTTCAGCCTGTGCGTCACCGCCACCGTCGGCGTGGCGATGGCGGGCAACCTGTTCACCTTCTTCCTCTTCTACGAGCTTCTGACGCTCGCCACCTATCCGCTGGTGGTGCACCGCGGCACCGACAAGGCGATGCGCGCGGGCCACGTCTATCTCGCTTACACGCTCGCGGGCGGCGCCCTGCTGCTGACCGGCACGGTGTGGCTGTACGGGTTGGCCGGCCAGGTCGACTTCGTCCAGGGCGGCTCGCTGTCCGCGCTGCCGCCGGAGACCGCCGGGCAACTGCAGCTCATATTTCTGATCCTGATCGCGGGCCTCGGGGTCAAGGCCGCGCTGGTGCCGCTGCACGGCTGGCTGCCGACGGCGATGGTGGCGCCGGCGCCGGTGTCGGCGCTGCTGCACGCGGTGGCGGTGGTCAAGGCCGGCGCCTTCGGCATCGTGCGCGTCGTCTACGATGTCTACGGCGTCGAGTTTGCGCAATCGCTCGCGCTGCTGCTGCCGCTGGCGATCGCCGCCTCGATCACCATCCTCTGGGGCAGCCTGCGCGCGCTGTTCCAGGATGATCTGAAAAAACGCCTGGCTTACTCCACCGTCAGCCAGGTCTCCTACATCGTTCTCGGCGTCGCCCTGTTCGGCCCGCTCGGCACCGTCGGCGGCCTGGTGCATCTGGTGCACCAGGGCATCATGAAAATCACCCTGTTCTTCTGCGCCGGCAACTACGCCGAAACCATCGGCATCCACAAGATCAGCGAGATGGACGGGGTCGGCCGGCGCATGCCGTGGACCACGCTCGCCTTCACTCTCGGCGCCTTCGGCATGATCGGGGTGCCGCCGCTGGCCGGCTTCATCAGCAAGTGGTATCTCGGCCTCGGCGCGCTCGACGCCGGCATGCCGTGGGTGCTGGCGGTGCTGGCGGCGTCGAGCCTGTTGAACGCCGCCTACTTCCTGCCCATCCTGCATCGCGCCTGGTTCAGGCCGTCGAGCGCGCCGTGGCCGAATGAAAAAATCCCGCGCCGGCGCGGCTGGGAAACGGCGCCGCTGCTGCTGATTCCGCCGCTGGCCACCGCCGCCGCCACGCTGCTGGCGGGGCTGTTCGCCGGCAGCGCCTTCAGCCCGCTGGACTGGGCCAGTCTCATCACCGATCGCGAGTACCTGCAATGGACGCCCTGATCGCCCTCGGTCTGGCGACGCCGCTGCTGGTCGCCGCGCTGCTGTGGCTTCCGCACAGCCGCAAGCTCGGCCTGCGGCTGGTTCCGTGGGCGCCGCTGCCGGCGCTACTGCTGGCGCTGGCCGCGCCAATCCCGTACGAATTCGACCTGCCCTGGCTGCTGCTCGGCGCCCGCCTCGGCCTCGACGAAACCGGCCGCGTCTTCCTGCTGTTCACCGCGCTGATCTGGCTCGCCGCCGGCTGGTTTGCCCGCGGCTGGCTGGCGCATGATGAGCGCCGCCACGTCTTTGCCGGTTTTTTCCTGCTGGCCCAGGCGGGCAATCTGGGCGCCTGCCTGGCGTTCGACGCGGTCAGCTTCTATGGCTTCTTCGCCCTGATGAGCTTCGCCGCCTACGGCCTCGTCGTGCACGACCGCAGCCCCGCCGCGCGGCACGCCGGGCGGGTCTACCTGGTGCTGGCGCTGGCGGGCGAAATGCTGATCCTGACCGGCCTCTTGCTCGTCGCCGACGCCACCCACATGTCCTTCGCCGTGGCCTGCCTGATCCTCGGCTTCGGCGTGAAAACCGGGCTGCCGCTGCTGCACGTTTCGCTGCCGCTGGCGTATGCGGCCACCCCCGCCCCCGGCGCGGCGGTGCTGGCCGGGGCGATGATCAAGGCCGGCCTGCTCGGCTGGCTGCGCTTCCTGCCGCTGGGCGAGACAGCGTTGCCGGATGCCGGCACAGGGATGCTGCTGGCCGGCCTGCTCGCCATTTTCTTCGGCAGCGTCATCGGCCTGACCCAGCGCCAGCCCGGCGCGCTGCTCGCCTACTCCAGCATCAGCCAGATGGGGTACCTAGCGGTTGCCGTCGGCGCCGGCCTCCTGGCACCTGGCCTATGGCCGCTGCTGCTGCCGGCGGTCATCCTCTACACCGTGCACCACGCGCTGGCGAAAAGCACGCTGTTCCTCGGCCTCGGCGTGCTGCAGCGACGCGGCGCCACACCGGGCGTCCTGCTCGGGATGGCACTGCCGGCGCTGGCGCTGGCAGGCGCGCCCCTCACCAGCGGCATGCTCGCCAAGAACGGACTCAAGCTGGTCCTGCAAGCGTTACCGGCACCCTGGGCCGACTTGCTCCCGCCGCTGCTGACGGTCGGCGCGCTCGGCACCGCGCTGCTGATGCTGCGCCTATTGTGGCTGCTGCAGCGCCAATCGGCACAGCCGGATGCTTCAAGCCGTGGCCTGATGGCACCCTGGCTGCTGACGCTGCTTGGCGTCACCGGGCTGGCCGCGTGGCTGACGCCAGCTGCAGGCTGGCAGACTGCATTGACAACGCCAGCCATGCTGGCGGCAAGCTGGCCGCTGCTCGCCGCGCTGGCGCTGGCCCTCGCGGCCCTGCATTCAAGACTGCGCGCGCCCGCCGTTCCCGCCGGCGACCTGTTGCAGCCGCTCGAACGCCTGCTCGCTGCGCTGTGGCGTCAGCGCCGCCACCTGCCGCAACCGGCGACGCCACCCGCGTTACCGCGCACCGCTGCGCATCCCCCGCGACTGGAAGCCCGCCTGCGCGCCTGGTCGCTGGCCGGGGGGCTGTGGCTCGCAGGCGTGTTCATCCTGGCCGCCCTCCTCGCGCGTTGAGCGGGCTAGGACATGGGCACGGCCAGCCTCATCCTTCCCATCCTGCTGCCGCTGCTGATCGTGCCGCTGGCGCTGTTTCCCGCCAGCCGTGCGATGGGCTTGCGCCTGGCGCCGTGGGCGCCGCTGGCAGGGCTGATCCTGGCGCTCACGGCAACGGCCGATACGCATCTCGATCTGCCCGGCGTGCTGCTCGGCACCACCCTCGGCCTCGACGACACCGGCCGGCTGTTCCTGCTGTTCACTTCGCTGGTGTGGTTGCTGGCCGGCGGGTTCGCGCACGGCTGGCTCAGCGACGACGTCGACAAACACCGTTTCTGGACGTTCTTCCTCGCCGCCCAGGCGGGCAATATCGGGCTGTGCCTCGCCATGGACGCGGTCAGCTTCTATCTACTGTTCGCCCTGATGAGCTTCGCCGCCTACGGCCTTGTCGTGCACAGCGGCACCGTCGAAGCGCTGCATGCCGGCCGGGTGTATCTGGCGATGGCGGTGCTGGGCGAAGCGCTGCAGGTGGTGGGTATGCTGCTGGCCGTCGGCGCGGCGGAGTCGCACCGGCTCGTCGATCTCGCAGCCAGTCCGCTTGCCGGCCTCGCCGCCGTGCTGCTGATCGCCGGCTTCGGCATCAAGGTCGGCGTGCCGCTGCTGCACATGTGGCTGCCGCTTGCGCACCCGGTGGCGCCGGTGCCGGCCAGCGCGGTGCTGTCGGGGGTGATGCTGAAAGCCGGCCTGCTGGGCTGGCTGCGCTTCCTGCCGCTGGGCGCGCACGCCCTGCCGGAAGCAGGCGCGGTGCTCATGGTCGCCGGACTCACGGCGATGTTCCTCGGGGTGGCGGCGGGACTCGCGCAGCGCAATCCCAAGGTGCTGCTGGCCTATTCCAGTATCAGCCAGACGGGCTTCATGACGCTGGGGGTCGGCGCCGGCCTGGCCGCGCCGGCCTTATGGCCGCTGCTGTTGCCGGCGGTGGGGTTGTACGCGCTGCACCACGCGCTGGCGAAAAGCGCGCTGTTTCTCGGCGCTGGCCTGATTCGTGTGCGAGGCGCCCATTCCACCTATCTGGCCGTGCTCGCGCTGCCGGCGCTGGCGCTGGCCGGTGCGCCGCTGAGCAGCGGCATGCTGGCGAAAATCCAGTTGAAAAGCGCACTGGCGAACCTGGCTGCGCCCTGGCCAGAGTTGCTGGCCGGCCTGCTGCCGCTGGCCGCGCTCGGCACGACCCTGCTGATGGCCCGCCTGCTGTGGCTGATCCGGGACCAGTACGCGCCAGCCACGCCGCCCCTCGGCTCAGCACACGCCGCAAGCAGATTCGACATCCCCTGGCTGCTGCTGGTGCTGGCATCGGTCGGGCTGGTCTGGGCAATGCCACCACATTACCTGCTGCCGCAGGCGCTGAGCCCCAGCGCCCTGCTGGACGCGGCCTGGCCGCCGCTGGCCGCGCTCGCGCTCGGCGTCATTGCGTTGCGCCTGCGCTGGCGCACGCCCATGCTGCCGCCGGGCGACGTGCTGGTGCCGCTGCTGCGCGGGCTGGCCTATCTCAGGCGGCGGGCGCCGACATTGCCCAAACGGCGGATCGCGCTGCCGGCCGGCCCAGGCGTCGCGACCCGCTCGCCGCAAATGGAATCGAAGCTGCGCGCCTGGGGCACGGCGGGCGCCTTGTGGCTGGCGCTGCTGGCGGCGGTGATCACGCTGCTGGCGGGCGCGGCCTAGCACGGCTTGCGCGGGCTCGGCAGTCTGCTGCGCTGCCGTCCTTATCGGCGGGAAACGATCGCGGCGTCAGGGATGCAATATGAAACGATGCCGGCGTTGTCAGAACAGGAAAGGAATCGAGTTGCGTTTCTGGAGTGGGCGTACAAGGAGCAGAACCGGCCCAAGGCCTGATTGAAGGATGGAGTCGAGTTGAACCTCCCGCAAATGAGTCATTTCTGTGGTGTATGACCCCATTTCAGTGCCATTTCTGTGTTTATGTGTCCCATTTCTCGTGCCATTTCTGTGTTTATGCGCCCCATTTCTGTTTTCAACCCCTCGACGCTGACGAACCTGGGTGAGGGAAAACCGGGGGCGATGCTCTCGCGCCCACAAACGCGCCCACAAAGCCTCGTGCAGGCGGATTCTGTTTGCGCTTGTATTGTTGTGATTGTGCAACAAAACAACACTTTTTCCGCCAAGGAACAGGAAAAACAACAGCTTTGCTTGCCGGTCGGCCCCGGGTCTGGATAATCGATTGCGTCCCCCAAGCACATATCCGTGCAGGACAGTTTTACAGAGCTTCAACCATATAACGGTTTCTGTTTTTACTTTCTTAGGAGAAAGCAATGAAAAAATCACTGATCGCCCTGGCCGTTGCCGGTGTCGTTTCCGCTCCCGCTTTTGCGGCCACTGCCAACGTTGACATCTACGGCCGCATGGCCTTCTCCGTCGACTTTGCCGACACCAATGAGGCTGGCGATTCCGACGACATCGTGACCGGCCGTGACAACGTTTCCCGCATCGGTTTCAAGGGTTCCGAAGACCTGGGTGGCGGCTTGTCCGCAATCTGGCAGGTGGAGACCCAGTTGAACGCGAACACCGGCAGCGCCGCCGACGACGAGTTCGCCAACCGCAACACCTTCGTCGGCCTGTCCAGCAAGTCCATGGGCACCGTGGTGCTGGGCCGTCACGACACCCCCTACAAGCTGGCCACCGGCAAGCTGGATCCGTTCGGCGACACCGCCGGCGACTACAACACCATCATCGGCACGACCGCGAGCGGCACGATTTTTGATACCCGTGCGAACCAGACCGTTGCCTACATCTCCCCGACCTTCAGCGGTTTCCATGCTGCACTGGCCTATGTGGAAGTGAAGCTGAACGAAGATACCGATGCTGCCGCTGGCAACAATAACGCTGATGCCGTTAGTGCCATGGGCATGTACGAAAACGGCCCGCTCTTCGCCAGCCTGGCGTACGAGGCCTACTCGGGTGGCGCTGGCGGCGGTTCCACCGGCGTCGATGATACCGACGCCTGGAAAGTGGGCCTCGGCTACGCGTTCGGCAACGCCAAGCTGGGCGCCGTGTATGAGAGCATCGACAGCGATGTGGCCGCCAGCGCCAATACGCGTGACGCCTGGTACGTGAGTGGCGTCTACTCCATGGGCGCCATCGACCTGAAGGCCGCCTACGGTGTTTCCGAAGACGGCGATTCTGCCGCCGACACCGAGTTCGACTACTGGACTGTTGGCGCTGACTACAACCTGAGCAAGCGCACCAAGCTGTTCGCTTTGTACGCCACGGTTGAAAACGCCGCCACCACGGCTGCAACCCTGTCGACCACCGGCTACACCGCCACGCCGGGTCAGGATGTGGACGTGCTGTCCATCGGCATCGCTCACACCTTCTGATTTCCGCTGGCGCAAGCCAGTCTGGATAGTGAAGTTGAAACGGGCTCCTTCGGGAGCCCGTTTTTTATGCCTTCCCGCCTCGTAATCGAAAAAAATAAATGGGTAGAGTAGAGAACAGGCTCACGCCTACCCTCCCTCATCAAACCGTGCATGCGGTTTTCCCGCACACGGCTTTCCGATGCTCTTCATGCCGAGGCATGCGCCGAGCGCCAGCCCGCTCCCGTAGAAACCTTGTACAGCCCGTAGCGCGCGGAGAGGTCGCGGTGTGGAACCGGTACAGCCCGGTCCCTCTGTCCTTGATCTTGTGGCGCTTCATCAAGTGGGTTCGCGGCCGGTCTTCCGCATGAGTTCTGACCATGCTCGTCGCCAGGCTTGAGTTCCGGCAGTGGAAGTAATTCGCCCGGCCTCTCAGGCTGCAATTCACATTTCCAACATTGCGGTCAAGGCGCTCTTTGGTCGCTGGGACGCGCCGCAAGCGGCCCGACCACGTTAGACTAACCGAGATGGTTCGCCAGGTGATTTGTAGGAGGAGCTTTAGCCCCGATGGCCCCGCCCCGATCGCGGGTAAACCCGCTCCCACAAAATTCCCGTTGCCGTGACATGGAGGGGTGCCCTCGCCCCGAATTTCGCACTGCTGCAACCACCACGGCTAACAAGCCGTCAAGCCTTAGCGGTCAGGGCGCGTCTTGCGCAGGCGTCGCGATCTGCTGCAGCACCCGCAGCGGCGGCGCACTGCCGTCCTTGTCCTGGCCGGCGTACAGTGTGAGGTGGGGATAGGGGATCTCGATGCCGGCGGCGTCGAAGGCCTTCTTCAGGCGATACAGGAATGCGCGGCGGACCGTCCATTGCTCGAGCGGCATGACCTTGAAGCGGCAGCGGATGACGACTGCCGAATCCGCCCACTTGTCGACGCCGGCGATTTCGAGGTCCTCCACGATTTTCTCGCCCAGTTCGGGGTCGCTGCGCATGCCGGCGGCCACCTCGCGCATCACGGCATAGACTTCGTCGACGTCCTCGCGGTAGGCCACCCCGATGTCGAGCAGCGCGAAGGCGAAGCCGCGGCTGCGGTTGGTGACGCTGTCGATGGTGCCGTTGGGAATGTAATGCACGCTGCCTTCGTAGTCGCGCAGGCGGATGTAGCGCAGCGTCATCTCCTCGACCAGCCCGCCCTTGCCGGCCACCTCCACCACGTCGCCCTGGCGCACCTGGTTTTCCAGCAGCAGAAAGAAGCCGTTGAAGTAATCCTTGACCAGGCTTTGCGCGCCGAAGCCTATGGCGATGCCGAGCACGCCGGCGGTGGCCAGGATCGGTGCGATGGAAATGCCAACCGCGGAGAGCACCAGCATGCCGCCGACCAGCGTGATGATCACGGCGGCGACATAGCGGAATACGCGTTCCAGCGTATCCAGGCGCTTGATCCGTTCGCGATCGCCGAGGTCCTGCTGCATGTGCGTCCGCAGCCGCGCCAGTCCCTTGCGCGACAGCCTGAGCAGGAGCCAGGTCAGCGCCAGAATGATCACGACATGGAGCGCGCTTTCCAGCAGCCACAGCCAGTCGCCCAGGGCCTGTTGCAAGGTGGCGAGTATTTCCATTCATGATCTCCTTTGAGTGTGCGGGGCGCGTCGGAAATGGCGATGCGGCATGCGCGCGTCTCGCGGATGTCGGCACGGCGAGAACGATGACAGCGGGGCGCGGTCCGAAGTTTGTTTGGCCGAAACAGTGGTGGCGGCGCACGGGACAAGGCCCGAATTGCCGGCCACCTGTTGACTTGCAAGTCTAACCCATCGGGCTTGCCCGCCCGATCACCTGCTACGATTGGCATCGGCAATGCCGATGCCAACGGACGGAGAACCCCATGATGATGAAACGCTTTCTACCTGCCGTGCTGTGCTTGCTCGCGGCTTTTTCCGTGCATGCCTCGGAACCGGCTCCTGCCCGGATGGGCGCCTACTACGGCGGCAAGGCAACCGAATATCCCGCCTGGTTCAAGGCCAGCTTTCTGGACCTGCGGGAAGACATCGACGAGGCGCGCAAAAACGGCAAGCGCGTCATCCTGATGTTCACCCAGGACGGCTGCCCGTATTGCTCGGCGCTGGTGGAACGCAACCTGTCGCAGCGCGATATCGAGGCCACGATGAGGGAAAAGTTCGACGTCGTCGCGGTCAACATCTGGGGCGACCGCGAGGTCGTCGGGCTGGACGGCAAGCCTTACACGGAAAAGAGCTACAGCGCGGCGCTGAAGATCCAGTTCACCCCCAGCCTGCTGTTTTTCGACGAGGCAGGCAAAACCGTCCTGCGGCTCAACGGCTATGTGCCGCCGGCACGCATGCAGGCCGCGCTCGACTGGGTCGGCGGACGCCATGAAAGCAGGGTCGCCTTCCGCGATTTCGTCGCTGCGCGCGAAGCGCCCAAAAAACAGGCCACGGGCGAGATGATCGGAGAGGATTTCTTCCTGAAGAACGCCACCGACCTGCGGCGCCGCGGCAAAGCGGCCAGGCCGCTCGCGGTGTTCTTCGAGCAGAAGGACTGCCCCGACTGCGAGGTGCCGCATCGCCGCGTGCTGGCCGACCCGGAAACCCGCGCGGCCATCGCCAGGTTCGACAACGTGCAGCTCGACATGTGGTCGCGCGACCTCATCACCACGCCGCAAGGCCAGCGCATGGCGGTGCGCGACTGGGTGCGCCAGCTCGGCGTCAACTACGCCCCCGGCATCGTCCTGTTCGACCATGCCGGCAAGGAAGTCATCCGCTGGGAGTCGTCCTTCCGCGTGTTCCATACCCTGGGCATGTTCGATTACGTCGCGTCGGGCGAACACCTCCGGGAGGCCAACTTCCAGCGCTTCCTGTCCGCCAGGACCGAGCACATCCGCGAATCCGGCCGCGACGTGAACATCTGGCGCTACGCGGACGAACCCGTCGCCACCCCCGCACCCTGAGCGGCGCCCCGCTGAACCGCGCAACGCACTGCCCATGCCCGACGCGGGCTCATGGCGGTGCAACTCACGTTAGAATGGCCGCGTTTTCCGCCGCCCGCCGGACCCCATCCCGATTCCATCGATGACGCTGTTCTTCGCTGTACTGACCCCGTTCGTGGGCGCGGCCCTGGTTGCGCTGGCGTCCCGCCTCGGACGCTCGCATTCCGCGTGGGCGGCGGGCGCGGTCACGCTGGCGGCAATCGCCTGGCTGGCGCCTTCGCTGCACCTGCCGTTCGAGGGCGTCACGCTGGTCCAGCAGCACGACTGGATGCCGGCGCTGGGACTCAATCTCGCGTTCCGCCTCGACGGCCTGGCGCTGCTGTTCGCCGGGCTCATCCTCGGCATCTGCCTGCTGATCGTGCTGTACGCCCGCTACTACCTGTCCGAGCGCGACAGCATGGGGCGCTTCTACAGCTATCTGATGCTGTTCATGGGCTCGATGCTCGGCATCGTGCTGTCGGAAAACCTGATCCAGCTCCTGGTCTTCTGGGAGCTGACCAGCCTGTCGTCGTTCCTGCTGATCAGCTACTGGCAGCACCGCGAGGAAGCCCGCCAAGGCGCGCGCATGGCGCTGGCGGTGACCGGCCTGGGCGGCTTCGCGCTGCTGGGCGGCTTTCTGCTGCTGGGCCACATCGTCGGCAGCTACGAGCTGTCCGTGGTGCTCACCTCGGGCGACCTGATCCGCGCGCATCCGCTCTACCTGCCGACGCTGCTGCTGGTCCTGCTCGGCGTGTTCACCAAGTCGGCGCAGTTCCCCTTCCACTTCTGGCTGCCGCACGCGATGGCCGCGCCCACCCCGGTGTCGGCCTACCTGCATTCAGCCACCATGGTGAAGGCCGGCGTGTTCCTGCTGGCGCGGCTGTTTCCGGCACTGTCCGGCACCCCCGAATGGTTCTGGCTGGTCTCCGGCACCGGGCTCGCCACGCTGCTGCTCGGCGCCTACGTCGCGCTGTTCAAGCACGACCTCAAGGGGCTGCTGGCGTATTCGACCATCAGCCACCTCGGCCTGATCACGCTGCTGTTCGGCCTGTCGACACCCCTGGCCGCGGTGGCCGGCGTGTTCCACATCATCAACCACGCCACCTTCAAGGCCTCGCTGTTCATGGCGGCCGGCATCATCGACCACGAGGCGGGCACCCGCGACATGCGGCGACTGCATGGCTTGTGGGCCTTCATGCCCTACACCGCGACGCTGGCGATGGTGGCCGCCGCGGCGATGGCCGGGGTGCCGCTCATGAACGGCTTTCTGTCGAAGGAAATGTTCTTCGCCGAGGCGATGCACATTTCCGGCAGCTACTTCGGCGGCTGGCTACTGCCCGCGCTGGCGACGCTGGCCGGGGCCTTGGCGGTGGCCTACTCGCTGCGATTCATCCACGACGTGTTCTTCAACGGCGAGCCGGTCGACCTGCCGCGCACGCCGCACGAACCGCCACGCTGGATGAAGGCGCCGGTGGAAATCCTGGTGGTGCTGTGCCTGGCGGTCGGCATCGCGCCCGCGCTCACCGTCGCGCCGCTGCTGGCGGTGGCGGCGCAGAGCACGCTGCAGGCGCCGCTACCCGACTACCATCTGGCGCTGTGGCACGGCGTCAACCCGGCGCTGGTCATGAGCCTGATCGCGCTGACCGGCGGCACGCTGATTTACCTGGCGCGCCGCCCGCTGTTCGCCTGGCACGAGCGCGGCCCCGGCCGGCTCGACGCGCGCATCGCCTACAACGCCCTGCTGGAATGGCTATTCGCGCTGGCGCGCTCAATCACCCGCCTGCTCGACACCGGCTCGCTGCAGCGCCAGGTGTTGTTCCTGCTGGCGGCCGCGCTGACGCTGGGGATCGCGCCGTGGCTGGCGGGCGGCACGCCGCTGGCCGGCAGCCGCGAAGGCCTGCCGCTCGACGCCGTCAGCCTCACCGCCGCCGGCGCGCTGATCGTCGCCACATTCGCCACCGTGTGGTGGCACCGCCAGCGCTTCGTCGCGCTGGTCACGATCGGCGTGGTGGGGCTGGTGGTGGCGCTCACCTTCGTCAAGTTCTCCGCGCCCGACCTCGCGCTGACCCAGCTGTCGGTGGAGGTCGTCACCATTGTCCTGCTGCTGCTGGCGCTCTACTTCCTGCCGCAGCACGCCGCGCCGGAGAAAGACCGCGCACGGCTCTGGCGCGACGGCGCGATCGCCCTGACAGCGGGGGCCGGCACCGCCGCGCTGGCGTGGGTGGTGCTGACCCGGCCCTACGACACCATCGCCGGCTATTACCTGGAGAACAGCGTGCCGGGCGGCGGCGGCAGCAACGTGGTGAACGTCATCCTGGTCGACTTCCGCGGCTACGACACGCTGGGCGAGATCACCGTACTGGCGCTGGCCGGGCTCGGCATCGTGGCGATGCTGCAGGGCCTGCAACTGGCGGCGCCCAACCGCGACGACGCCGGGCGCCCGTGGAATGCCGACGCCCACCCGGTCATCATGGCCACGCTGACCCGCATCCTGCTGCCGTTGGCGCTGCTGGTCGCGGTGTTCATCCTTTTGCGCGGGCACAACCAGCCGGGCGGCGGCTTCATCGCCGGCCTGATCACCTCGGTCGCGCTGATCGTGCAGTACCTCGCCAACGGCGCGCAGTGGACGCACCGGCGCATGACGTCCGACAGCCGCCCGCTGGTCGCCTGGGGGCTGGCGATCGCCGCCTTCACCGGGCTGGCGAGCTGGCTGTTCGGCTACCCCTACCTCACCTCGACCTACGGCCACCTGGACTGGCCGGTCGTCGGCGAATTCGAGCTGGCCTCGGCGATGGCGTTCGACCTCGGTGTGTTCCTCGTCGTCGTCGGCGCCACGCTGATGATCCTGGTCAATCTCGGCGGCCTGCACCATGCGCCGCCCAAACACAGGCAACAGCACTGATGGAAGCGCTCATCGCACTCGTCATCGGCGTGCTCACCGCGGGCGGCGCGTTCCTCGCGCTGCGCGGCCAGACCTTTCCGGTGGTGCTGGGACTCACCCTGATGTCCTACGCCGTCAACCTGTTCCTGTTCGTCATGGGCCGCCTCGCCATCGGCGTACCGCCGGTGATCGGCGACGCGGCCGAGGGCTACACCGACCCGCTGCCGCAGGCGCTGGTGCTCACCGCCATCGTCATCAGCTTCGGCATGACCGCCTTCGTCATCGTGCTGGCGCTGAAGGCGCGCGCCGAACTCGGCAACGACCACGTCGACGGCCGCCACCACGACGAGGACCGGCACGCATGAACGGCTTCGCCCATCTGCCCATCCTGCCGGTGGTGCTGCCGCTCATCGCCGGCATCACGCTGCTGATGCTGCGCCAAGACCGCCTGCAGCGCGGCGTCAGCCTCGTCGCCACGCTGGCGCTGATTCCGCTGGCGATCGCGCTGGTGCAAACGGCCAGCGACGGCACCCAGCTTGTCTACCAGCTCGGCAACTGGGCCGCGCCCTATGGCATCGTGCTGCTGGTCGACCGGCTGGCGGCGTGGATGCTGCTGACGACTGCTCTGCTGGCGGTGTTCGCACTGCTGGTCGCGATCCGCGGCAGCGATGCCGAGGGCCGCCACTTCCACGTGCTGTTCCAGCTGCAGCTGTTCGGCCTCAACGGCGCCTTCCTCACCGGCGACCTGTTCAACCTGTTCGTCTTCTTCGAGATCCTGCTGCTCGCCTCCTACGGCCTGCTGCTGCACGGCGGCGGCCGGAAACGGGTCAAGGCGGGGCTGCATTACGTCGTCATCAACCTGGTCGGCTCGACCCTGTTCCTGTTCGCCGTCGGCACCCTGTACGGCGTCACCGGCACGCTCAACATGGCCGACCTCGCGGTGAAGCTCGCGGCGACGCCGCCGGACAACCTGGCGCTGGTGCAGTCCGCCGGCCTGCTGCTGTTCGCCGTGTTCGCGCTGAAGGCCGCGCTGCTGCCGCTGTATCTGTGGCTGCCCGCGGCCTACGCCCACACCAGCGCGCCGGTGGCGGCGCTGTTCGCCATCATGACCAAGGTCGGCGCCTACAGCATCCTGCGCGTCTACACGCTGATGTTCGGCGACGACGCCGGGCCGGTCGCCAATCTGCTCGATCCCTGGCTGGCGCCGCTGGCGCTCGCGACGCTCACGCTCGGCGTGCTCGGCGCGGTGGCCGCCACCGCGCTGCGGCAGCAGGCGGCCTACCTGGTGGTGGCCTCGATCGGCAGCCTGCTGCTGGCCTTCGGCCTCGGCAGCCGCGACGCGATCGCCGCCGGCCTGTACTACCTGCCGCACTCCGTCTTCGCCGCGGCCGCGCTGTTCCTGCTGGCCGATTCGATCGGCCGGGCGCGCGGCGAATTCGCCGACCGCTTCGAATCCGGCCCCGAGATGCCCGGCGCGCGCGTGCTGGGCGGGCTGTTCTTCGTCGCCGCCGCGGCCATCGCCGGGCTACCGCCGCTGTCGGGCTTCCTCGGCAAGTTCATGCTGCTCAAAGCCGCGCTCGACTCGCCGCTGCTGCCCTGGGTGTGGAGCATCGTTCTGGTCACCGGGCTGCTGAGCATGATCGCGCTGGCGCGAAGCGGCAGCCTGCTGTTCTACCGCACCCACAGCCCATACGACTCCACACGGGCTTCAGCCCGTAGTGGATCGGAGTCCTTTAGGGCGCACGACGCGGCGTCGCTGACGCCGCCGTCGGTGGCCGCACTGGCGCCCGTCGGCGGCCTGCTGCTGCTGGTCGCAGGCCTGGCGATCTGGGCCGGGCCGCTGTCCGATTACGCCCAGGCCACCGCAACGCAACTGCTGCAGCCGCAGCAGTACATCGAAGCCGTCCTGGAACGCACGCCATGAGACGTTTGCTGCCGCATCCCCTGCTGACCGTCTCGCTCGTCCTCCTGTGGCTGCTGCTGGTCAACCAGCTTTCCGCCGGCCATGTCGTGCTGGGCGCGCTGCTCGGCTGGCTGATTCCCTTCGCCACGTCGAGCTTCTGGCCGGAGCGCATCCGCATCCGCCATCCGCTGACCCTGCTGCGCTTCCTCGGCGTATTCGTCATCGACATCGTGCGCGGCAGTTTCCTGGTCGCCTGGCTGATTCTGCGGGGGCCCAAGCGGCTGCGCCCGGTTTTCGTCGAGGTGCCGCTGGCGCTCGAAACCGATCTCGCCATCAGCCTTCTGGCCAACACTATCTCGCTGACGCCGGGCACGGTGTCGGCAAAACTGAGCGCGGACAAGCGCACGCTGATCGTGCACACGATCGACACCGGCGACGCCGCCGCGCTGGTCGCGGAAATCAGGCAGCGCTACGAGGCGCCGCTGAAAAAGATCTTCGAGCAGGAGGAATGAACATGCTGATGACCGTCATCCCGATCTCCTTCGCGCTGGTCAGCCTGGCCTTCCTGCTGAGCTTCTGGCGCCTGCTGCGCGGCCCCGACACCCCCGACCGCATCCTCGCGCTCGACACCCTGTACTTGAACACCATCGCACTTTTGGTGCTGCTCGGCATCCATCTCGGCAGCGCGATCTATTTCGAGGCGGCGCTGCTGATCGCGATGATGGGCTTCGTCGGTACCGTGGCGCTGTGCAAATACCTGCTGCGCGGCGACATCATCGAATGAGGACCGACAACCATGATCGACATCCTGCTTTCCCTCCTGATTCTCACCGGCGCGATCTTCACCTTCATCGGCTCGCTGGGGCTCGCCCGCCTGCGCGACTTCTACACCCGCCTGCACGGCCCCACCAAGGCCACCACGCTGGGCGTCGGCTGCCTGCTGATCGCCTCCGCCGTGTACTTCAGCGTGCGCGAGGAAGGCGTCAGCCTGCACGAGGTGCTGGTCACGCTGTTCCTCTTCATCACCGCGCCGGTCTCCGCCCACCTGCTGGCCAAGGCGGCGCTGCATTTAAAGGTCAGATCGCTCGCCCCGACGCCGGCGCCGGACACCGACACCCCGGCAGACTGACCGAACTGAATTCCTCTTTTAGGGCAATCCAGAAATGCTTGTTTAATCAACACGCTGGATTGCTTCGCTGCGCTCGCAATGAACAGCCATATTGTTCAACGCTTCCTTCAATTAGCGGATAACGGGGTTTCAATACCGCCCCCATCCTGGCCTGGAGCAGACCTGCTTTTTCGGTCTAAAGTGAAGCCATGGCCAACCTGCTTCGCTTCCTGTCGCGCTTTCTCCTTCCCGCCTGCCTCATCCTGGGGCTGGCCGCGCCTGCCGGCGCGGCGATGGTGCGGGTACTGACGGTAGAGGGCGCGATCAGCCCCGGCAGCGCCGATTACCTGCTGCGCGGCATCGACAAGGCGATCGAGGAGCAGGCGCACCTGATCGTGATCGAGATGGACACGCCGGGCGGGCTCGACACCGCGATGCGCGACATCATCAAGGCCATCCTCGCCTCACCGGTCCCGGTCGCCACCTCTGTCTCGCCCAGGGGCGCCCGTGCCGCCAGTGCCGGCACCTACATCCTGTACGCCAGCCACATCGCGGCGATGGCGCCGGCGACCAACCTGGGCGCGGCGACGCCGGTCGAACTGGTCCCCGCCGGCGGCGACAAGCCCGCGCCGGATAAACCCGGCGCATCCCCACCTGAAGCGGCCAAGCCCGCCGACGCCCCGCCGGGCGACGCCAAGATGCGCAAGGCGGTGCACGACGCCGCGGCCTACATCCGCGGGCTGGCCGAGCTGCGCGGGCGCAATGCCGAGTGGGCCGAGCGGGCGGTGCGCGAGGCCGTCAGCCTGCCCGCGTCCGAAGCGCTGGAACTGAAGGTGATCGACCTGGTGGCGACCGGCCTCGACGATCTTTTGAAGCAACTCAACGGCCGCGTCGTCAAGATGAACGGCGAAACGGTCACGCTGGATACCACCAATGCCACCATCGAGCGCGTCCAGCCCGACTGGCGCAGCCGGTTGCTGGCGGTGATCGGCGACCCCGGCATCGCCTACATCCTGATGCTGCTCGGCATCTACGGGCTGATCTACGAATTCTCCAACCCCGGCATGCTGTTCCCCGGCGTGGTCGGCGGCATCTGCCTGCTGCTGGGGCTGTTCGCGCTGCAGGTCATGCCGATCAACTATGTCGGGCTGGCGCTGATCATGCTGGGCATCGTCCTGATGATTTCGGAGGCCTTCATGCCCAGCTTCGGCGCGCTGGGCCTGGGCGGCATCGTTGCCTTCGTCATCGGCTCGGTGATGCTGATCGACACCGACGTCCCCGGCTACGGCATTCCGTGGGCGCTGATCATTCCGGTGGCGGTCGCCAGCGGGCTGTTCAGCTTCTTTGTCGTCGGCATGGCGATCAAGGCGCGCGCGCGCCCGGTGGTGACTGGCGCCGAGGAAATGATCGGCGCCACCGGCGAGATCCTCGACGATATGGAACACGAGGGCTGGGCCCACATCCACGGCGAACGGTGGCGGGTGCGCAGCAAAGTACCGCTCAAACGCGGCGGCCGGGTGCGGGTGCGCGCCCGCCACGACCTGATTCTGGACGTTGATCCCTTGCAAGGAGAATGAACATGTTTGAATTCGGCGGGTTTACCATCGTTTTCCTGATCGTCGCGCTGCTGGCGGCCAGCATCCGCATCCTGCGCGAATACGAGCGCGGCGTGGTGTTCATGCTCGGGCGCTTCTGGAAGGTGAAGGGGCCGGGGCTGATCGTCATCATCCCCGGCATCCAGCAGATGGTGCGGGTCGACCTGCGCACCGTGGTATTCGACGTGCCGAGCCAGGACGTGATCTCGCGCGACAACGTCTCGGTCAAGGTCAACGCGGTGGTGTATTTCCGCGTCATCGATCCGGCCAAGTCGATCCTGCAGGTGGAGGATTACCTGGTCGCCACCAGCCAGCTGGCCCAGACGACGCTGCGCGCGGTGCTGGGCAAGCACGAGCTGGACGACATGCTGGCCGAGCGCGAACGCCTGAACCAGGACATCCAGCAACTGCTGGACGCGCAGACCGACGCCTGGGGCATCAAGGTCTCCAACGTCGAGATCAAGCACGTCGACATCGACGAAACCATGGTGCGCGCCATCGCCAAGCAGGCCGAAGCCGAACGCGAACGGCGTGCCAAGGTGATCCACGCGGAGGGCGAATTGCAGGCGTCGGAAAAACTGCTGGCCGCCGCCGATGTCCTCGCCGGGCGGCCGCAGGCGATGCAGCTGCGCTATCTGCAGACGCTGTCCAACATCGCCGGCGACAGGACCAACACCATCGTCTTCCCGATGCCGGGCGAACTGATGAACCTGATGATGCGGGGCGCGAAACCCGGCGAATAGCACGCCGACCGAAAACCCCGTCGCCGGAAAGGTTGCGGGTAGCAAGCCGGCCCGCATCACGGTATCCTGATACCCGATCCCGAATGCACCCGGGAACCTGTGCCCGCTGGAACACTCTGTATCGGCACTGCCATTATTCATTCACGCGAGGAAACCACATGAACCCGCAAGTCACCACCCTCGGCCGCAGCCAGTCCGCGGCGCTGTCGACCAACAAGGTCGTCAAGAACACCTACATGCTGCTGTCGATGACGCTGGCTTTTTCCGCGCTGACCGCCGGCCTGTCGATGGCGATGAACCTGCCGCATCCCGGCATGATCATCACCCTGGTCGGCTACTTCGGCCTGCTGTTCCTGACCACCAAGTTCCGCGACAGCGGGCTGGGCATCGCCTTCGTGTTCGCGCTCACCGGCTTCATGGGCTACACGCTCGGCCCCATCCTCAACGCCTACCTGTCGCTGCCCAACGGCACCCAGGTGGTGATGATGGCGATGGGCGGAACCGCCGCGATCTTCCTCGGCCTGTCGGCCTACGTGATGACCACCCGCAAGGACTTCAGCTTCATGGGCGGCTTCCTCATGGTCGGCATCCTGGTCGCCTTCCTCGCCGGCTTGGGCGCATTCTTCTTCGAGATGCCCGGCCTGTCGCTGGCGGTCTCCGCCATGTTCGTGCTCTTGATGTCCGGTCTCATCCTCTACGAGACCAGCAACATCATCCATGGCGGCGAGACCAACTACATCATGGCGACGGTCACGCTGTTCGTCTCGATCTTCAACCTGTTCACCAGCCTGCTGCACCTGCTGGGCTTTGCCGGCAACGACTGAACGTTGATGGCGGCTGCAACCGAAACGGCGTCTTTTAGGGCGCCGTTTTTTATCGATACCCACTGCCATCTCGATGCGGCGGAGTTTGATGCCGACCGCGATGCCGAGTACGCGCGCGCCATCGCCGCGGGGGTGGCCATCCAGATCGTTCCCAGCGTCAGCCGCGAGAGCTTTGCCGCGGTGGCCGCCACCTGCGCGCGCTACCCCGGCTGCCTGCCGGCATGGGGGCTGCATCCGATGTACATCGGCGTGCACCGCCCCGCGCACCTGGCAGACCTGCGCGCGCAGATCGAGACACAGCGCCCGGTGGCGATCGGCGAAATCGGGCTCGACCGCTTCGTCGACCTCGACTATCCGACCCAGGAATATTTCTGCATTGCACAACTCAAGATCGCGCGCGAATTCGACCTGCCGGTGTTGCTGCACTGCCGCCGCGCCAACGACGACCTGCTCAAGCACCTGCGCAGGATCGGGGTGCGCGGCGGCATCGCCCACGCCTTCAACGGCAGTCCGCAGCAGGCGGACGCATTCATCAAGCAGGGATTCAAGCTCGGCTTCGGCGGCGCCTTCACCTGGCCGCGCGCCAACAACCTGCGGCGGCTGGCGGCCGACCTGCCGCTGGAGGCGATCGTGCTGGAAACCGACAGTCCCGACATGCCTCCGGTATGGGTCGGGCGTGGCCGCAATGCGCCCGGCGAATTGCCGCGCATCGCCCAGACCCTGGCCGAGTTGCGCGGGATTGACCTGGCCACCGTGGCGCAGGCCACCACGCGCAACGCCCGCGAACTGTTCGGCCTGGAGTAAGGGTGCGTCAGCTGGCGTAACCGGAATTCCTCGCCCCTGCCCGCGGCGGAAATCGATGCCTGGCTTTGGTAGGGTGCACTCCGTGCACTTTCGACCGTCGACCGGTGCACGGAGTGCACCCTACGTGCTGCAAATTGCCTGATTAGAAAAGCCGACTCAATCGGCCTAACCGGAATTCACACCCACAGCCCGCGGCGAAAATCGATGCCTGGCTTTGGTAGGGTGCACTCCGTGCACCTTCGACCGTCGACCGGTGCACGGAGTCCACCCTGCGCCGTGCGAATATCGGCGCAGGGCCTTACAGCCAGCGCCGCACCCTGGTTTGATACTCGCGGTAGGCGTCGCCGAAGCATGCGCGCAGGTGCGCTTCCTCGTGGCGGATCACGCCGTAACGCAGCATGGCCCAGATCGGCGGCGCGAACAGCAGCGGCCATGCCGTGGCCAGCAGCAGCGACACGCCGGCGAATATGAACCAGTCGCCGACATAGATCGGATTGCGGCTGAAGCGGAACGGCCCGACAGTGCACAGGCTGGACGCCGCCTTGTAGGGATTGACCGTGGTGCGATGGCGCCGGAAGGTAACCAAAGTCCAGCCGAACAGCGCCAGCCCGACACCCACCAGCAGCCAGCCCAGCGGCCGCGTTGCCGTGCCCCAGTCCAACGGCAGCGCATGAACATTACGGTCCAGCCACCAGCCGCCAAGCAGCGCGGCGGCATAGGGCGCGGGCGGCAACATCCGTGTGGCCGGCTTGTGGGAAGGGGAAGCCATGCGAGAAGCCCCTATCGCAAGTCGGACTGCGCCACCGCGCGCAGGAACTCGTTGCGCATCTGGTCGCTGTCGCGGAAGCAGCCGTTAAACGCCTGCGTGACGACGCGCTCGTCGCCGCGCCGGTCTTCGCCCAGCAGCAGGCACAGCTGCTCGGCCTCGACGATGCATGCCGCGCCCAGCGCCTGCCCGTGCGTCACCAGCGCCTCGGCGATGTCGCGCGTCATCCATTCCTGGTAGGTGAAGCGGTGGCCGATGGCGTCGACCATACGCGCGATGCGGCCGAAGCCGTGCAGCCGCCCGCCGGGGATGTAGGCCACGTGCGCCACCCCTCGAAACGGCACCAGGTGATGCGGACACACGCCGTGCACCGCGATGCCGCGCACCACCACCATGTCGTTGCCGTCGTCGGCAAAGCCCTCGCCCAGCGCGGCGGCGGGTTCGATCGTGTAACCGCCGAGCAGGCGGCGCTGCCACAGCTCGCGCACCCGCTCGGCGGTGCGCCCGGTATGCACCGAATCCGGCGCCACCCCGCAGGCGACGAGCATGGCATTGACCGCCTGCTCGAACGCCGCCGGGTCGAACGGCCCGGTCTGCGGAATGCCGAGGCTGCCGCCGCCGCGCGGCATGTAGCAGTCGTCGTGGTCGCAGTCTGCCATTATTTGAGCGTCGCCTTGAGGAACTCCAGCGTGCGCGTCCACGAATCTGTATCGGCCGCATTGTCGTATTTGAGCGGCAACCCGAACTGCGCGGCGTAGCTGTCGGCTTCGCGGTTGGTGAAGGTGTGCTTGACGCCGGGGTAGGCCACGAACATATAGTCGGCCTTGGCATTGTTCATTTCGGTCTTGAACGCCTCGACCTGCTCGGGCGGCACGATGGGGTCGGCCTCGCCGTGGAAGATGCGCAGCTTGGCCTTGATGTCGCCCGGCTTGACCGATATGTCGGTCGCCAGCACGCCGTGGTAGCTGACCGCCGATTTCAGCGGCATGCCCGAGCGCACCATGTTGAGCACCACGCCGCCGCCGAAGCAGTAGCCCAGCGCGGCGATCTCGCCCTGCTTCACGTTGGGCTGCTTGTCGAGGAAGCCGCGCGCGGCATCGAAGCGCGCGTAGGCCAGCGGCGGATTCCTGTTGACGCCGCCCGCCAGCGCGCCGGCGTCCTTCGGATTGTCGGCCACCTGGCCGTTGCCGTACAGGTCGACCACCAAGGCCACATAGCCGGCCTCCGCCAGCATGCGCGCGCGCTTTCTCGCGTAATCGTTGGCGCCCCACCACTCGGGCGCCACCAGCACCCCGGCGCGCTTGCCCTGGACCGCATCGTCGTACGCCAGATGGCCCTTCATGACGGTATCGCCCGCCTGGTACGTGACATCCCGGCCGATCACCGCGGCGAGGGAGGAAGAGGTGAAAAACAACAATGACAGCGCAAGTGCGATTTTCATGGGCGTCTCCGAAAGCAAGCGATCAAGCGATGATCGGGTTAATGGGTCCAAAAGCATACCGCGCCGGCACGCGCAATAACAACCGCATTCCCACCGCGGCCATGCGCCCGTGCTGTGCGCGCCGCCAGTCCGGCGTAAACTCGCGGCTCCATCCGCACGCCCGACCGCCATGACCGAACCCGTCCGCCTTGCCAAACGCGTCGCCGAACTGCGCGGCTGCTCGCGCCGCGAAGCCGAGCAGTTCATCGCCGGCGGCTGGGTGCGGGTCGACGGCATCGTCATCGAGGAGCCGCAGTTCCGCGTCACCGACCAGCGCATCGAAATCGACCCGCGGGCCGACCCCAGCCAGGCCGAACCGGTCACCCTGCTGCTGCACAAACCGCCCGGCTATCACACGATCGATGGCGAGCCGCCCGCGTCGCAATTGCTCACCCCCGCCAATCTGTGGGCCGAGGACACCTCCGGCCTGCATCCGCTGAAAAAGCACTTCGCCCAACTGACTTTATGCGTGCCGCTGGAAACCGATGGCAGCGGCCTCGTCGTCTTCACCCAGGATTGGCGCGTGGCGCGCAGGCTGACCGAAGACGCCGCCACCCTGGAGCACGAAGTCGTCGTCGAAGTCGCGGGCGAACTGGCCGCCAACGGGCTCAAGCGGCTGAACCGGGGCATCCCTTACCACGGCAAGACCCCGCCCGCCGTCAAGGTCAGCTGGCAAAACGAAACCCGCCTGCGGGTGGCGCTGAAGGGCGCCCTGCCGGGACAGGTCGCGCACCTGTGCGAAGCCGTCGGCCTGCGGGTGCTGTCGATGAAACGCATCCGCCTCGGCCGCGTCCCGCTGGGAAAACTGCCGGCGGGGCAGTGGCGCTACCTGCGCGGGGACGAGCGGTTTTGAGGGCGGCGACATGGCAGGCGAGCCGGATTGAGAGCGGTGTGACGGGGAAAGCGGTGCGCACATGGCGGCGGCCGATCAACAGGGCGAATTATCACTTCAAGCGCGATCAAGTAAATTTCTCGCAACATTCCCGCCAACATCACAACACCTCGCCTCATGCGCTGCGAATCACAGCCCTCAAGCGCGGGCTGCCTTCTTCGCCATTCCCGCACTGCACCTGCGGGCAAGCGTCCTCCTGCCGTCACGCCTGCTTGCTGGAACGAAAATTGCTCATCATTGAGCAAATCAAAACGCCACGGGAGGAGAAATGAAACTTGCAAAATTCAATCTTGGTCTGGTTGCCGGTCTTGCCGGTCTGACAATCGGCTTGCCCGCCAGGGCGACCATCGTCTACCAGAATGATTTTCAGTCGGGCGCCGGTAGCGAGTGGTCGCACGTCCTTACCCAGAATACTCCGACCCCATACGGGTTCGGTCCTCGTACCTTTTTAGGCGAATTCGGCAATGACACGATCTCGCTTTCATTGACAGGCCTGGGCGTTCACACTGGCGTACAGCTTGATTTTGATCTTTATCTGATCCGCTCATGGGATGGCAGTTCGGGTGGCGCCGGGTTTTTTAACTATGGCAATGACATTTTCAAGGCGGCCCTGCAAGGCGGCGCCACGCTGCTGGAAGACACATTCAGCAACGGCAATCCGGCAGGACAAACGTTTGGCCCCAACGCCAACAATCCGGCCTATACCGGTGCCGCCGAGTCGTATTCGCTGGGTTATGTCTTCAACGACGGCATTCTTGGAATTTCGCAGGTCATGGATTCTGTTTACCGCTTCAGCTTCGATTTTTCTCATAGCGGCAGCCTGCTTGCCTTCGATTTCCGCGGCGCCGGCCTGCAGGGACTGGGGGACGAAAGCTGGGGGCTGGACAATGTACAGGTTTCATTGCTGGGCGCCCAGGCACCCGCAGCCGTTCCGGTTCCTGCCGTGTTGCCGCTGCTGGGCGTCGGATTCATCGGCTTGCTGTGGGCACGCCGCAGCAAGCGTTTGTCATAAGGAAGCGGGGCGAGAACATGCTCGCTCCGAGGCGGGTTCAGAACGGAATATAGAATTCCGCCCCGGCGTACAGTGATGCCGGGTCATTTTCGGGCTTGCTCACGCCTGCTTTAAGCGTGAGCGCACTAAATGCGCCCAGCTTGATGTTGCCGAGGAACGCGCCCACCTTGTAGGCGCTGTAATTCGAATCCCCCTGCCCGATCACTTCGGGGCCGATATGCCACTGGTTGCGCAGAATGGTCTGCAGGCGCAGACGTATCCAGTAGTTGGCATCGCCGACCAAGTGGCTGGCGATGCCGTTGACACGCCAGCCCGCGCCCACTTCCGTTTCCCCCTCTAACTGCAGCTTGGCACGCAATCGTCCGCCCCGGTCATCGTTATCCGGGTCGCTGGGGCTCAAACGGGTGTTGGCGTAGCGCGCACCCAGATACGTCCCCCACCAGCTACTTGCACTGCTTTGTTGGTATCCCAGCGCCGCCTCAACCGCAGACACCCTGGTTTCTATCTCCTGTAGTGGTGTTTTTTCATAGTTATAAGCAACGTAATCAAGCCAGTAACGCTGCACGAATCCTTGCCCCAAATGCTGCCCTGCAAATGGCGACACCGTACCCAGATAGGCATACTGGTTATCGCGGCTGGCTTCCACCCCGGCCAGTACAACCCCCTCCTGCGCCCACGCAGGTGTCATGGCAGCACTCGCCAGACCCACCAACAGCAATCTCAACATAATTCGACTCGACCAAATAATGTGGAACGCATTATGCCCATCAAGCGGCAATAGCCGCCTGGATTACGGGCACATCGCCAAACACAGCGGGGACAGCAGGCGTGGTCAGCAAGGACATTCGATACAGATAGAGCGCACCCAAACCGGTCAAAATCGTTTCGCAAGAACCCGCCGTTGCATGCAGGGTACGTAAACCCGCCCGGCTGTGCACTTGAATGATATGGTTGCAGCATGGATCGAGTTGCTGGTGCACCAGTAGCCGGATCTCCCCGTTTTCAATTTGTGTTCCAACCAAACCGGCCAGGCAGTCGGCTGCATTGGCAGTGTCGGTCGAAACCTCACAACTTGCCCAATGGTTGACACCTTTAGGCGGGGCATCCGGTTTGTCAACCAGTCCCAAACGCTGCAAGGGAGTCAAACTGTCTTCACGATATTGATTGACCCGCCACTGCGCATCCGAACCATACAGAAACTGCTCGATACGCTGGGTCGCAGGTTGTGGTAGCGCATGGAAAATGCCCCCTACGGAACGGATATAAGTCTGATCGTCCTTTTCCGCATGCACCAACGTGCGGATTTCCAGTTGCACATCGAGGATGCCATCCGGCATATACAAGGTAGCTGGAAGTCTGTCGCCCACCTTTACCGGCCCCAGCAAGCCATAAAAGCTCAGCCCGCCGGGTGACAGATCGTCTGCTGTTCCCAACACTCCATCGAGGCGCGCAGCCAGCGGCATGGCAAAACGGTATTCATTGCGCCGGTTAATCCCGCGCCCAATGGTGAAACGCACCACCATTACCGCAAGGGAAGTATTGATCGTGGCCCAGATCACATTGGCCCACATCCCATCCTGCGGCAGATGGCCATTGAAATAGAACAGCATGATCCCCACTGGGATTGCCAGCGTATTGAGACTCGCCACAGCGAGTTGCGGCAACAGGAAGCCCAGACTATGCGTGCGCGCGCCCTGTCTCTTGGCGGTCACGCCAAAGCGCTTGCGCATTTTGAACACGCCCAGCGTCGACCAGGCAAAGCTGGCAAAACGCGCCATGTTGTACTGCTCGATCAGCAGGCTGCGTCCATAGCCGCGCGAGATTTCCTCGAATGCCAGGAAGTTCAGCAGGTAATACGATACAAAATGCAGCAGGAACACCCAGCCACCCACGGAAATCGGCATGGCACCCGCCATGAGCACATACACGGGAGCGAAGTAGAAAAAGACCTTCTGCCAGCCATCGAAATAGGCGAGCACCGTCGCCATGTAGTTCAACCGCTGCGGCAGGGTTAGCCCGCGCGCAAATAGAATACCCTCCTTGCGCCACACGTTCATCGCACCGGCCCCCCAACGTACACGCTGCTTGAGGAAAGGCTCGACTTTGGCAGGCGCCACGCCATACGCCAGCGCCTCGTCGTGATACACCGATTGATAGCCTTTCTTGTGCAGCAGCAGGCTGGTGTGGATATCCTCGGTCACCGTGCCTGTCGCAAAACCGCCAATAGAGTCGAGCGACTGACGGCGGATCACCGCACAACTGCCGCAGTAGAACGCGGCATTCCAGTAATCCTTGCCACGCTGAATCACCCGGAAAAACAGTGACTGTTCGGACCAGGCAACACGGCTACCCCTATCGGTGCGGTTCTGGTATGAATCCAGGTTGTAGAAATCCTGTGGTGTCTGCACAAATGCCACCACGGGATCCGCAAAATAACCCAGCGTCTTCAACAGGAAATCCTGGCGCGGCGCGTGGTCGGCATCAAAGGTCGCAATCAGGTCGGCCGTGCTGTGCGGCAACGCATGGTTGAGGTTGCCCGCCTTGGCATGCTCATTATTGGTACGCGACAGATAGCGAACCCCCAGCGATTGCGCCATCTTGCGCATTGCCTCGCGGTTGCCGTCATCCAGGATCCAGGTTTCATGCGGATAGTCCATCGCCCGTGCGGCCAGCGCGGTGCGCCGCACCATTTCGATATCCTCGTTGTAGGTCGGGATGAAAACGTCGACCTTCAGCCCCCCGGCCGGCGGTGGTGCGGTGCGCACCGACAGCCGCCAAGTCATGAATATGTTCAGGATAGCCGTGGTAAAACCAAACACCTCGGCGGCATATAGCAGCCATGAAAAGACCGGATGCTTATCATTGAAGCTTCCCAGCCTCCAGTTCAGGTACCACACCCCAACGGCCAGAAATAACAGAACGATTCCTTGCCGGGCGCGATGGAGTGAGCGATATTCGGGTTTCACGACGTGTGGTTTATGTGGTGGTACACACATCACGAAAGCAAACCCCATGCCACAGGCATGGTGAACCATGCGTCCATTTCAAACCATTGCCAAGCCCGTTACATTGCCACCAGTCACACACACCCATGCCCTACCCCACACCCGAAGCCGCCGAAGCCGCTTTCTACGCCGCCTTCGAGGCGCGCAACCTCGACGCCATGATGGCGGTCTGGGCTCACAACGACAGCATCGCCTGCATCCATCCGCTGGCCGCGCCGCTTGACGGGCGCGCCGCCGTGGCGGCCGGTTGGCGCAGTATGTTCGAGGCCGCCGGACAATTTCGCGTGCAGGTGGAACTCGCGCATGAAATACGCGAGGCCGGCCAGGTCATCCGCATCGTGCGCGAATACCTGGTCGTCGGGCAGGAAGCCGAGCCGCGCCCGCCGATTCTGGCCACCAATGTGTATCGCGGGGAAGCCGGCGGCTGGCGCATGGTGCTGCACCATGCCTCGCCGCTCCAGGTCGGCGGCACGCCGCCCATGCGCACCCCGCCTGCGGTGCTGCATTAAGCGTCAGCCCGCCGGCCCAGCCGCGTTCCGCCGCTCGCATCCGGGCGATTTCATCGATTTCGGCTGGCTGCCGGAGCGCTGACAGGTAAAATCGACGCAACGTCAATCAGGGAGCGCACTGTGGAATACCCCAAGGAAATCTTCAAGGCCTACGACATTCGCGGCATCGTCGGCAAGACCTTCACGGCGGAAATCGTCGAGGCCATCGGCCACGCCATCGGTTCCGAAGCGGCGGCGCGCGGCCAGCGCGAAATCTGCATCGGGCGCGATGGCCGGCTGTCGGGACCCGACATGGCCGCGGCCCTGGCGCGCGGCATCCAGAAGGCCGGCATCGGCGTGGTGGACCTGGGGATGGTCGCCACCCCGATGACGTATTTCGCGGCCTATCAATTGAAGACGGACAGCGCGGTGATGGTCACCGGCAGCCACAATCCGCCCGACTATAACGGCCTGAAGATGGTTCTGGGCGGCGAAACCCTGTCCGGCGACACCATCCAGAAACTGCGCGAGCGGCTGGTGAACAACGATCTGGCGCACGGCGCCGGCAGCTACCGCGAATACGACATCGCCGGCGAATATCTCACGCGCATCGTCTCCGACGTCAAGCTCGCCCGCCCGATGAAGATCATCGTCGACTGCGGCAACGGCGTGCCCGGCGCATTCGCCCCCAAGCTGTACCGCGACATGGGCTGCCAGGTTGAGGAACTGTTCTGCGAGGTCGACGGCAACTTCCCCAACCACCATCCCGATCCTTCCCAGCCGAAGAACCTGCAGGACCTGATCGCCGCGCTGAAAACCAGCGACGCAGAAATCGGCCTGGCCTTCGACGGCGACGGCGACCGCCTCGGCGTGGTCACCAAGGACGGCAGCATCATCTTCCCCGACCGCCAGCTGATGCTGTTCGCCGACGACGTGCTCTCCCGCAACCCCGGCGCCGAAATCATTTTCGATGTGAAATCCACGCGCAAGCTGTTCGGCTGGATACGCGAGCGCGGCGGCCGCCCGCTGCTGTGGAAGACCGGGCACAGCTTCATCAAGGCCAAGATGAAGGAAACCGGCGCGCTCTTGGCCGGCGAGATGTCGGGCCACGTGTTCTTCAAGGAACGCTGGTTCGGCTTCGACGACGGGATGTATGCCGGCGCGCGCCTGCTCGAATATTTGTCGAAACAGGCCGACATCGACGCCACCCTGCACGGCCTGCCCGACACGCTGAACACGCCCGAGCTCAACATCAAGATGGCCGAGGGCGCGCATTACGCGCTGATGGACACGCTGCAAAAATCCGCGCGCTTCCCGGACGCCGAGGAAATCATCACCCTCGACGGCCTGCGCGTCGAATACGCCGATGGCTTCGGCCTGGCCCGCCCGTCGAACACCACGCCGGTGATCGTGCTGCGCTTCGAGGCCGACAACGCCGACGCGCTGGAACGGATCCAGGCCGACTTCCGCCGCGTGTTTCACGAAGCGGCGCCCGGCCTCGCGCTGCCGTTCTGAGGGCCATTTTCCGATTGCCGCAGGGGAACGTCATCGACTGTCTGCTCTTCCACGATGCCAAAGTCCGGGCCATTTCCCTCGACGACATCAGCGACCACGTCGGCCAGCCGGATCGTTTCATCTGGGTCGAACTGAAATCGCCCGACAGCCAGACCATCACCCGCCTGGGCGATGAGCTCGGGCTGCATGCGCTGGCGCTGGAGGATGCGATTTCCACCCACCAGCGCTCCAAGCTCGAGGAATATGAAGGGCACATGTTCATTGCGACGCGCACGGTGCAGCTGTGCGACGCGCGCATGGAAATGGGCGAAACGCACGTGTTCGTCGGCGGCAACTACGTCGTCGCCATCCGCCACGACAGCGGCGCCGGCTACCAGCGGGTGAGCGACCGCCTGCAGCATCCCCCCAATGGCATCAAGGCGGCCGCGCCCTATGCGCTGTACCTGGTGCTCGACCTCATCGTCGACCGGTTCAGGCCGGTGATCGAAAGCATGCAGGAGCGCTTTCAGTCCCTCGAAAGCCAGTTGATCGGCAGCACAAAACCGGGGCGCGATATGCTGGAGCGGCTCTACGCCATGAAGCGCGACCTGACCGCGCTGCGCGACGCCGCCGAACCGATGCAGGACATCACCCAGAACCTGATTCGCCTGCACCCGGAGTTGTCCACGCGGGAACTCAAGGCCTATTACCGCGACATCCACGACCATGCGGCGCGGGTGTCGGCCGCGATCGACCGCCTGCGCATCTCGACCTCGGACGCGATGCAGTTCCACCTCGCCTCGCTGTCGCTGAAGCAAAACGAATCGGTGCAGAAGCTGGCCGGCTGGGGGGCGCTGCTCGCCTTGCCCACCGTGGTGTTCAGCCTGTACGGCATGAACTTCGAGGTGATGCCGGAACTGACGTGGCCTTGGGCCTACCCGGCGCTGCTGCTGGCGACCGGCGCGGCGGTCGCCTTGCTGTACCGGCGGCTGAAGCGGCGCGGCTGGATTTAGGAAAACTCTTTATCCGCGAACAGCGGCATAAACCCGGATTTTTCATTGACGCGAGATGCTTTGCGTAGGGTGCACTCTGTGCACCGATTTACGTCTGAAGGTGCACGGAGTGCACCCTACGCGCCATAAATCATCGAATGAACAATCTGGGATGAAATCTTTTTCATCCGCGAAGGGCGCGAAGGAAACCCCGCATCGACACCATCATTGGATCGGCCGGAAAGAACTTGTTCTGCCTTTCTTCGCGTTCCTTCGCGGATAAAGGATTTTCACCCTCAACGCCACACCGCACGTGCATAGCGAATGCGCGTGCCCGCCGCTTCGTCGCGGTCCAGCCACGCCACGTGCAGCGATCCGGCGGCATCCAGCGTCGCCACCGGGTCGGATTGCGCGCCCGGCCCCGACGCAGCGGGCACCGCCACATCGTCGCCGAAGGCCTTGCCGTCCCACTCGGACAGCCACACGTCCGGCGTGCCGTCGCGGGCATCGTCCCACAGCGCCAGCAGCCGTCCATCCGTGCCGCCGATGACCGTCGCATGCCACTGCGCCATGTTGTCGCCGAAGCTGTCCTGCACGCGCAGGTTCGCGCCGAAGCGGCCCTTACCCGGGTTGAACGCCGCATACACGTCATAGCCGGAAAGGAAGTCGCGCTTGTCGAGCCACACTGCTGCGATACCCTTTTCGCCCCAGGCCGCGAGCGTCGGGCGCATCGCGCCGCTGCCCGCGCCGAGCCCGTCCACGCTGCCGCTCGCCTTGTCGGTGAGGCGGAGGGGTGGCACGAAGGTCTTTCCGCCATCGCGGCTGCGGCTTGCCATCGGCACGGTGTGACGGCTGCGACGGTCTTCCCAGACGACGGTCACGCTGCCGTCACCCGCCACGGCCAGCGCCGGCCAGCCCTGTTCGTCGGCCGGTTTTTTCGTTTCGACCGGCCGCCTTGTCTTCACGCTGAGCGCGTCCCCTTCCAATGCCAGTCGGGCGACGACGATGCGTCGGAAGCGCCCGGCCTGCTCGGCCCACGCGGCATACATCCGCTCTCCCGCCACGGCCAGCGTGACCTGCGCCGCCTCGGCGTCGGACAGCTTCAGTACCGCGCCGCCAGGCAGCACCCGCGCATGCGCCTTGCCGGCTTCTTCCCACGCCGCCACGAAGCGCCCATCGCCGAGGGCTGCCACCACCGGTTCGTAGCAGTCGCCCTGGCTCAGCCGGATTTCCGGCTGGAAGGCCGCCGCGGCCGCGGGCTTGTTCGCCAGATAGCACTGCGGGCTGCCGTCGCGGTTGTCTTCCCACACCACAGCCACGGTGTCGCCCGACACCGCGACACCGCGGCGGTTGGCCGATTCCAGGTGCGGAAAAACCGCCGCGCCCTGAACCGAATTGACGGTCAGCGGGGCGCTCCACTCCCACGCGGCCTGCGCCGGCCACGCCAGCAGCGCCAGCAGCAGCGCCGCCGCCCTCACGACTTGCCGCCCAGGAACTCGAGCAGGGTCTTCTGCTTGTAATGCCCGCCGCGCACGTAGCGGTCGTAGTCGCGAAAGTCCTGCACCGTCTTGAAGCCGGGAATCTGCACGATCTTGTCGCCCTGCGGCGTCAGGTAGACGAACAGCGGCGTGGCGAAGGCCTGCAGTCGCACCCCCAGCTCGGCCTCGGTGATGCGCTCGCCGGAGGGCAGCGTCAGCCGCTTGCCCGATTCGGCGTCGACATACACCAGCACGTAATTTTTCGTGTACAGCTTTTTCAGCGACGTGTCGGAAAAGGTCTGCCTGTTGGTGTGGTCGCACCATGCGCAGCCGTAGCGCCCGAAGTAGAGAAAGATCGGCTTGCCGCTCGCGCGCGCCGCCGCCAGGCCGGAATCAAAACCGACGAACGGGTAACCCGGCGGCGGGTCAGCCAGCACCGTCGTTGCCCACAAAAAGCCTGCCGCCAGAAGCATCCCGATCCGTTTCATTCCGCTCTCCTCATCCACGTAGCCTTCATTCTGATAAATTCAGGCCCTCGCACAACCCTCTTTTATGACCATGACCCACGATTCCATCCGCATCGGCCTCGTTTCCATCAGCGACCGCGCCAGCAGCGGCATCTACGAAGACCGCGGCCTGCCCGCACTCGAAGCCTGGTTCGGCGAGGTGCTGGCCAACCCCGCGCAATTCGTCACCCGGCTGATTCCCGACGAGCAGGCAGGCATCGAAGCCACACTGATCGAGCTGGCCGACATTGAGCGCTGTTCGCTCATCCTCACCACCGGCGGCACCGGCCCGGCGCCGCGCGACGTCACCCCCGAGGCGACACTGGCGGTGGCGCACAAGGTGCTGCCCGGCTTTGGCGAGCAGATGCGCGCGGTGTCGCTGAAGTACGTGCCGACCGCGATCCTGTCGCGCCAGGTTGGGGTGACGCGCGGCGCCAGCCTGATCCTCAACCTGCCGGGGCAGCCCAAGGCGATCAAGGAAACGCTCGACGGCATCTTCGCCGCCGTGCCCTACTGCATCGACCTCATCGGCGGGCCGTACCTCGAAGCGCGCGCCGACACGATCGCCGTATTCCGCCCGAAATCCGCGCTGCGGCCGCCCGCATGACGGTGCTCGACGCGCTGGCGCGCGCCCTGCGCGACCTCTTCAACCTGCGCGTGCTGTGGGTGGTGGTGTGGCCGATACTGCTCGCCCTGCTGCTGTGGCTGGTGCTGGGCGTGACGTTCTGGGGCGCCTTCTCCGGCTGGATTGCGCAGGGGCTCGACGTCATCGGCATCCAGACCTGGCTGGCCGAGTTCGAACCGGCCTGGATCGCCCATGGCATCCAGGCGCTCTTGCACCTCATGCTGTTCGTGCCGCTGGTGATGCTGACCGCGCTCGTCATCACCGCGCTGTTCGGCATGCCCGCGCTGATCCGCGTGGTGGCCGGGCGGGATTACCCCGAGCTCCGTCGCGAAAGCGGCGGCGGCCTCATCGGCAGCCTGTGGAACGCCGTCGTCGCAATCGCCTTGTTCGCTACCCTGTGGCTGGTGACGCTGCCGCTGTGGCTGATCGGCATCGGCGTGATCGTGCCCTTCGTCGCCGCCGCGTATCTGAACCAGCGCCTGTTCCGCTACGACGCCATCGCCGAGCATGCCAGCGCCGAAGAAATGGCGGCGCTGTTCAGGAGTGAGCGCAACGGCTGGTGGGGACTGGGCCTGCTGACCGGGCTGCTGCAGTTCGTCCCCCTGCTCAACCTGCTGGGGCCGGTGTTCGCCGCGCTGGCCTTCATCCACTTCGGCCTCGCACGACTCGCGCGGCAACGCTCATCTAACGGCCCGAGGCAAAACGCCGTCTGAAGCCTTCGTCGACATTGATCTCGTGGGCCGTCATCGCACCCATCACGCACTGCTCCAGGCTGGGCGGCATCACCAGCCGGCCGGCGGCATTCACCAGCCGCCCGGCCATGATCTCGGCCTCGCGGCGCGGCAGATGCTGCGGCAGTTCGGGCTCGGCATAGCCCTGCGGATAGACCGGCATGCCCCCGGCGGCATATTTGTCGGTCGCCCCCAGCGTATGCAACAGCTCGTGCGCGATGACGATATTGTTCTGCCGCGTCTGCCGGGGATCGGCAAAGGCGTGCACCACGCCGATCAGACCTTTCTGCAGGCCCAGCGAATGTTCCAGCGCCAGGCCGTCCTGCGGCGCGTGATACAGCACGAACAGCTTGATCGTGCCCAGCTGCGGCAACCATGCGTCCGACTGCCGGTACACCCACCAGCGCAATTTCAGGCTCCAGAACACGGTTTTCAGCACGCTGCCGTCGCGCGGCGGCGCCGGCGGTTTCTGCTTCGACTCCGGCAGCAAGGCGACCTGCATGGCCGGCGACTGCTTCACCCCGTAGCGCGCCGTCTCGCGTTCGAGGAAGGCATTGATGTCGTCGAAATCGGCCGCCTGCAGCGCGCGGATCGTCTCTGCCGCCGGTACCGAACCGTCGCCGTTGACCGGAATCACCGCCACCGCCAGCGGCGCCCGCCAGCCTCGCACCATGGACTGCTCCAGCCAGGTCATGCCGGCCGCGGCGGCCAGCACGCCCAGCAGCAGCAGGATTCGGATTCGGCGGAAAGTCATTTGCGACCTTCGCGGATCAATCCGCTTTCTGCATCGCCTCGCGGATCACCCGGAAGATCTCGCGGAAAGCTTTCGGCGGCTTGTTGCGCGCCGCCTCGTCGCGCGCATTGCGGATGATCTGCCGCAGATGCGTGGCGTCGGTGTCGGGATATTTATTGAGGAAAAGCGTCAATTCCTCGTTGTCGGCGATGAGCTTGTCGCGCCATTTCTCGGCCTGGTGCAGCCTGGCGGTTTCCGCCGCCGACACGCCGTTGAAGGCGTCGAGCTGCGCCTGGATCGGTTCCGGATCGACGCCGCGCATCAGCTTGCCGATGTATTGCTTCTGCCGCCGCAGCGCGCTGTTCTGGGTGATCTTGCGGCAGGCGGCCACCGCCGCGCGCAGCTCGTCCGGCAGCTCGATGCGCTTGAATTGCGCGTCGGGCAGCTTGACCAGCAGCGTGCCCAGGTCCTGCAGGGCCTCGACGTCGCGCTTCTTCTGGCTCCGGCTGGGGCCGTCATAGACGTCATCGGGGTCGAATTCCAGTTCTGCATCGGGGTCGATCAGGCGCACGGCGGGTCTTTCGGTTGCTGTTATGATCGCCATTGTAGTTTCTGACCGCCCAAAACGCGCTGCCCCGAACCGGATTGCACCCCACTTTACTTTTGTAAGCCGACATGTCCCGCTCCCAATTCAGCTACACCCGCGACCAGCTCATTGCCCTGTCCCAGATCGTCATCGAGCACGCAGCCCGACAGGGGGCCACCGCCGCCGATACCGAAATCTCCGAAGGCGTCGGCCAGAACGTCAGCGTGCGCCAGGGCGAGATCGAAACCATCGAGTACAACAAGGACAAGGGCGCCGGCGTCACCGTCTACATCGGCCAGCGCCGCGGCCATGCCTCGACCTCGGACCTGTCCGAATCCGCGCTGAAAAGCGCCGTCGAAAAAGCCCTGACGATCGCCCGCTACACCGCCGAGGACGATGCGGCCGGCCTGCCGGATGCCGACCGGCTGGCGAAGGACGTGCCCGACCTCGACCTCTACCACCCGTGGGACCTCACCGTCGAGGAGGCGGCCGAGCGTGCCAAAGCCTGCGAAGCGGCGGCGCTGGCGGTCGACAGGCGGCTGACCAACTCCGAAGGCGCGGGCGTCAGCCTGCACACTTCGCAATTCATCTACGCCAACAGCCTCGGCTTCTGCAACGGCTACGCCGGCTCGCGCCACGGCATGTCGGTCGCGGTGATCGGCGAGGACAAAGGCGCGATGCAGCGCGACTACTGGTACACCAGCGCGCGCAATGCCAACGACCTGGACTCCGCCGAAAGCGTCGGCCGCATCGCCGGCACCCGCACGGTGCGCCGGTTGAACGGCCGCAAGCTCGACACCCGCACCTGCCCGGTCATTTTCGAGGCGCCGATCGCCACCGGGCTCATCGGCAACTTCGTCGCGGCAGTCTCCGGCGGCAGCCTCTACCGCAAGTCATCGTTCCTGCTCGACAGCCTGGGCCAGCAGGTGTTCGCCCCGCGGGTGACGATCCGCGAGCAGCCGTTCATTCCCGGCGGCCTCGGCAGCGCCCCCTTCGACAGCGAAGGCGTCGCCTGCCTCGATCGCGACGTCGTCAAGGACGGCGTGCTGCAGGGCTATTTCCTGTCGACCTACTCGGCGAAGAAGCTCGGCATGACGACCACCGGCAATGCCGGCGGCAGCCACAACCTCATCGTCACCCCCGGCGAGCACGACCTCGACGGCCTGCTGAAGCAGATGGGCACGGGCCTCTTGGTCACCGAACTGCTCGGCCACGGCGCCAACATGGTCACCGGCGACTACTCGCGCGGCGCCGCCGGCTTCTGGGTGGAAAACGGCGAGATCCTGTACCCGGTCGAGGAAGTCACCATCGCCGGCAACCTCGCC
>JAJPEP010000059.1 GCA_021166845.1 Thiobacillus sp. | reverse complement strand
GAACGTCATCAGGTCGGGCACGCCCTGCTCGGCCAGCAGCGCCACCAGCAGGCTCGAATCGAGCCCGCCGGAGAGCAGCACGCCGACCTTGACGTCGGCGATCTCGATGCGTTTCTTCACCGCCTGCCTGAGGCTTTCGTGGATCGCCTCGGTCCACTCGGCCTCGGTCTTCGGCACGGCCGGTCGCTGCGCCTTCAGCGACCAGTATTTTTTGTGGCTGAGCTCGCCGCGCGCATTTACCGTCATGGTGGTGCCGGGCGCGAGCTTGCGCACGCCGGTGAATATCGTGCGCGGCGCCGGCACCACCGCATGCAGGGTGAACAGGTGATGCAGCGCCACCGCGTCGATGCCGGTGTCGACCCCGCCCGCCGCCTGCAGCGCCTGCGGCGTCGAGGCGAAACGGAAGCAGCCGAGGTTTTCGCTGTAGTACAAAGGCTTGATGCCGAGCCGGTCGCGCGCCAGGAACAGCGTCTCGCGGTTCCAGATGGCGAACGCGAACATGCCCTGCAAGCGCTCGACGCAGGCCTCGCCCCACTGCAGATACGCACGCAGGATAACTTCGGTATCGCCGTCGGAATGGAAAACATGGCCGCGCCCGATCAACTCGGTGCGCAGTTCCGGGTAGTTGTAGATGGTGCCGTTGAACACCAGCGCGGTGCCGCTGGCAGCGTCGAGCATCGGCTGCTTCGAGTGCTCCGACAGATCGATGATCGCCAGCCGCCGGTGGCCCAGCCGCACCGATTCGTCGGCGTACTGGCCCTCGGCATCGGGCCCGCGCCGCGCCAGCGTGGCCAGCATCCGCGTCATCACCGCCGCGTCGGGCGCCCTGTTGTCGAACCGGAATTCACCTGCTATGCCGCACATTTTTGATATCGACTTCTCTGGTTAAGCTGAAATTTACCGCGCGGAGACTCGGCTGACATGGATTGTGTGCTCACCTTTCCGGTTTTTTGGCGACTTTCCTCCCCCGCACCGGCTTGCTGGTTTCTTCCAGCAAACGCGTAGCGTGGGCCAACTCCCTGGCGATCACCGCTTCGCTGGGCAGCACGGTTTGGTATTCCGCCGCCAGCACCTTGTTGGGCAAACCTTCCAGCGCGTAGTGCGCTTCGGCGGCACCCTTGCGGCTGCACAGGATCAGCCCCACCGGCGGGTTCTCGCCCTCGCGCATCCAGTTGGCCCGGGCGTAATTCAGGTACAGGTGCATTTGCCCGGCGTCGGCATAGGTGAATTTGCCCACTTTCAGATCGACGATGACCAGGCAGCGCAAACGCCGGTGGAAGAACACCAGGTCAACGCGAAACCAGGTGTCGTCGAGGCGCAGGCGTTTTTGCCGCCCGACAAAGGCAAAGTCATCGCCCAGTTCGAGCAGAAAATCTTGCAGCCGATGAATCAGCGCTTCCTCCAGCTCGGCCTCGGAATATTCGTCCTTGAGATTCAGGAACTCCAGCACGTAGGGGTCTTTAATCGCTTCGTCCGGCGTGATCGTGTCCTCCGGTTTGGCGACCGCACCCTTGGCGAGCATGGCGGTCTTGTTGCGCGACAGGGCGGTGCGCTCGTAGAACTGGCTGTCGATCTGGCGGTCGAGTTGCCGCACGCTCCAGCCGCCGCGCAGGGCTTCGGTTTCGTAGAAGCCGCGGGCATGGTCGCTCTTGACGGAAAGCAGGCGGACGTAGGCCGACCACGGCAGGGGGAAGCGCGCGGCGACGGCCGCAAGGCGCGCAGGCATGGCTTGCAGGGGCGCTGAAACCGCAGACGGCGTCTGCGATTTATCAGACGCTGTCTGGAGAATTGCGGATTCTCCAGACACTGTCTGGAGAATTTGTTCAGGCGGCCAATTCAGATAAAACGAACGCATTTGCCATAGGTTTTGGCGACTGAAGCCGCGCCCAAACTGCGCGGTCAGGTCAGCCGTCAGTCGCTCGATCAGCTGTTCGCCATACCCTGCCCGCCGTTTGCCCTTCTGTTCGGCTTCGACAATGCGACGGCCAATTTCCCAGTAGCTGGCGGTCATCAATGCGTTAACGCTACGGGCGGCTTGCGCGCGTGCTGCTTGCAGCAGGTCAACGATGCCGACATGGACAACTGCGTAGCCAGCGGGCGGTTTAACTACCTGGAGTTTGATGTTCATAGTGTGCATTCACCGTCAGCGTCGAGCCGGGGGGAAGCGTTGAACCATTCCCGGGACACATCATCGTTCCTGGTCAAAACAAACGCGAGCCGAAATCGCGCGAGGCCAGCAAACGCGCAATGCTCGCATCGAAAGCCCGCTTGAAATCCGGATCTGAAGCATAGCGCTTATACAGCTCCAATTCCCGCTTGCGCTCGGTGCCAATTGCGCCCTGAATCAGCTTTTCCAATGCCAGCTGGCGATTCTGGATGTCGAGGTTGTTTTCGATCTGGGCCTTGTAATCGGCATGACCCACCTCATGCCGGGCAATATTGATGAACTTCACCCGCTGCTCTTCCGGAGTGGCCTGCCAGCCGGCAAAGTGCCGCTCGTTGAAAGTCTGGATGATCGCTTCGAGCGGATCCTTGTCGCCCCCGCCGGGGAAGTAGCCACGCAGCCGGGCGTTCTGCGGATCGAGTTCCGTTTCGGTGGCATCGAGCCCGATCACGGCGTTCAGTTTCGACCGTTCCAGGCCATAGGTGGACAGGTCAACGCTATTCAGCAACTCGTCGAGCTTGTCCTGTTCCGGGTCTTTCACCTTCAGCTTGGGAATCAGGAACTTCAGGAACCAGTGCAGCATTTCCCAGTTCGCGTTATCGAACGGAATGATGGACGCCACCTGCGCGTAAATCTTCACGAACTGCTTGGCCTTGATCTTGAAATCGATCTTCTCGGCCTCGCGTGCCTCCAGCGCCTCCGGGGCCAGGCGCCCAAGTTCCTCCGGTTTGCCGTCGAAGCGTTTGACCGTATCGTTGTCGATCAGGCGGGTCAGTTCCTCGTGATCCCCGCTGCCGAAAAAGGCCTCATTGAAAGCAAGCACCTCCGCCCACTCGTAGTATCCCGGCTTGTCCAGTTCATCCTTCAGATCGTGCAGCACGTTCACGTCGGTCGGCTCGGAAAGCGTCGTCGCCGTGTAGAACGGGTCGAATGCCGCCTTGATGTCGTCCACCGCATTGTAAAAATCGAGCACGAAGGTATCGTGCTTATCCAGCTTCCAGTTGCAGCGGTTCAGGCGTGACAGCGCCTGCACCGCCAGCACGCCTTGCAGCTTCTTGTCCACGTACATTGTGTGCAGCATGGGCTCGTCGAAGCCGGTCAGATACTTGTTGGCGACCACCAGAATCTTGTAATCGTCCTGCTCGAATGCTTCCGGCAGTTTTCTGGCCGCAATCCCGTTCAGCCCCTCCTCGGTGTACTTGATGCCGTCCACCGTCTTGTCGCCGGAAAATGCCACCAGCGCCTTGAACGGTGCATTGGCCTCCTGCAAGGCCGTGCGGATAGCGAAAAAGTAGCGGATGGCGGACTCGATGTTGCGCGTCACCACCATCGCCTTGGCCTTGCCCTTCAGTTTCTTGGCTTGCCAAACGCTGCTCATGAAATGATCGACCATGATCCTGGCCTTCACCTCGATGGTGCCGGGGCTTGCCTCCACAAAAGCCTTCAGCTTTTTCTGCGCCTTCATCGTGTCGAACAACGGATTGTCCGCGATGGATTTCTGGATCTCGTAATAGCTGCGGTAGGTCGTGTAGTTGGCCAGCACGTCGAGAATGAATTTTTCCTCGATCGCCTGCTTCATCGAATACAGGTGGAAAGGGTAAAACTTGCCGTCCGCCGCCTGGCGGCCAAACTTCTCCAGCGTCGCCGGCTTGGGCGTGGCGGTAAACGCAAAGTAGCTGGCGTTCGGGCTCATTTTGCGTTCAGCCATCGCCGCCAGGATGATTTCCTGAATATCCTCCGGCTCATCCGCATCCTGCCCGGACAGGGTCTCGTTCACCTTGTCGGCGGTGATACCGGATTGCGACGAATGCGCCTCGTCAATAATCACCGCAAAACTGCGGTCCGACAGCTGCCCGATGCCGTCGACGATGAATGGAAACTTCTGCACCGTGGTGATAATGAGTTTCTTGCCCGCCTCCAGGCTGTATTTCAGCTCCTGCGCGTTCTCGCAGTGCGCCACAATGTTCTTCGTCTCGGAAAACAGCTTGATGTTGTTCTTGATCTGGGTGTCCAGCACCCGGCGGTCCGTCACCACCACCACCGAATCGAACACGTTGGCCGTGCCCGCCGTGTCGTACAGCTCAACCAGCTGATACGCCAGCCAGGTGATGGAATTGGATTTACCCGAGCCGGCCGAATGCTGGATCAGGTAAGTCTGGCCCACGCCGTTCTGTCTGGCATCGGCGAGAATGCCGCGCACCACATCCAGTTGCTGATAGCGCGGGAAGATCAGCGTCCTGCGCTCCTTGCCGGTCTTCCTGTTCTTCTCTACCGTTAACTTGGCGAACTGCTCGACGATATTGGTCAGGCTTTCCCGCGCAAGCACGTCCTCCCACAGGTAGGCCGTCCTGTGCCCGTTCGGGTTGACCGGGTTGCCGCGGCCGTACTGGTTACCCTTGTTGAACGGCAGAAAATTGCTGTCCTTGCCCGCCAGTTGCGTGCACATGTACGCCTCGTCCGGATCGACGGCGAAGTGCACCAGACAGCGGCCAAACTCGAACAGCGGCTCCTTCGGGTCGCGCAGGTTGTACTGCTTGTAAATCGCATTCCACGCCGTCTGCCCGGTCCAGGGATTTTTCAGTTCCAGCGTCGCCACCGCCAGCCCGTTGACGAACAGCACCATGTCCACCGACGTCAACGCATTCGACGCCGAAAAATGCACCTGCCGCGACACGCTGAAAATATTGCGCGCGAAGTTGGCCCGCACCTCCGGGTTGAGGTCGTTGTACGGCAGCCGGTAGAGCAGGTCGAAGTGGGCATCGTCGATGTCCAGCCCGCGCTTCAGCACGCCGACCACGCTGTCCTTTTTGATCTTCTTGTTCAGCCGCTCCAGCACCAGCCGCCGCCAGTTTGGCCGCCCCGACAGCTTGGCCAGCTCCTTGGGCTGGGTCGCTTCGAGGAATTCCCAGAACAGCCTGCCGTCGACGGCAAACTCGCGGTCAAAGTCGGCCGGGTTGCCGACACGATAGCCATCCCGGACCAGCGCGTTTTCGATGTGCGTTTCGAGTGCGGCTTCGTTGGTTTGGCTGACCATGTGACTCCTCTAAACCTTTATCTTCCCGGTCACCACCTCAGCGACCAGCGTTGTTTTTAATTCAAGCAAAGTAGCCAAGGACTTCGTCTCATGGGCGGCGGCTTTGTTGGATTGATCCTTGACCTCTCTAACGTAAGCACAGATTGCCACTTGCTCATCGAGGGGGGGTAGGGTCACCTCAAAATTGCATATCTGCTCTGGGCTGATGTGAGGGACACTAATCCCTGTGAGCATCGGCTCGAAATAGGCCAGAAATCCTCCCGATGTCAAAACGAGTTCAAGGAAGTCTTGAGTAATATTTTCAGCCGCCCGGAGCCTTGCGACACGCTGCAAGAGTAGGCACGGCAAATCGGTTGCACTGACGGCTGCGACCCTGATTCCATCAGAAACCCAAGGGCGATCCATTCCAATGACTAAGTCACCCTCTGCAAGCATGTAGGCAGCGAAGTTTATAAGCTTGTTCTTCGGCCAGTAGACAGTGTCACGCCAGTTCAATTGGCCGGGGTTGATGTTTACACCGCGAAGCAAGGGAATATTTGTTTCATCGTTTGAGTAGACACTGCTTTTGAAGGCGAATCCGGGTAATAGGTTGATGCAGTATTTCAGTTTGTGTTGTGACCAATGCGCGGGGACATGTGACGTCCAATTCAGACAGCTGCAACGCATCGAAATCACTGGATTAAGCCCACGTGTCACGGCCTGGTTGATCAGAATCCCTTTCTGCTCCTGCAGCAGCTCGATCAACCGTTTTTTCTTGGCAATCGCGGCGTCGATCTCGGCGGTTTTCTGGTCGAGGAAGGCGACGATGCGGTCTTGCTCATCGTGGGGTGGCAGCGGAATCGGAATCTGCTTGAAGTCCTCGTAGTGCATGTCCCACTGACCAACGCGCACGCCGTAGGACAGAGCGTTGTAGACGCCGATCAATGGCGCTGAGCGAAGCAGGTAGTGTAAGTAGGCAGGCCGAACACGCTCAGTCTTTGTTGCGCAGGTAATGTAGGCAGGACTGACTATGCCGTCATAGGCGCTGACACCCATGGAGCCTTGCCACGCCTTCATTTTGTTGACCACTAGATCGCCGGGTTCGACGACTTTGTAGATGCGGGTGTCCAGCGAAGTCGCGTTGTGGTTGTCGTCGCGTGATTCTTTCAGGATGACACCGTACTCACGGTAGACAGACAAAACCGGCAGGCCCGGTCGATTCCGGTCTGCTTTTAATTCGGTTACAGCTCGCAACGGATGAACGTCCCAATGTGAAGGGACATTGCCTAACCACTCTGCGCCGCTGGACTTGTAACTTTCATACCGCTGCATCACTCGCCGCCCTTCTTCGGGACAGGCTTGCTGCGCGCCAGCACTTTGACCTGCTTCACGGCGGCGTCGAAGTGTTCCTCAACGGGGCTTTTGGCGTTGATGAGGGTTTGCCGGTATTTGTCGAATTCGAGCTGCGCCTTTTTCAGCGCCTGCTCGTGCGAGACGGTGCCGGCGTGGGTCAGGATGTCACGTTCGGAGATGCGCAGGAAATCGTCGAGCTTGGCGATCCAGTCGCGCATGGCCATGGGCTTGCGGTTGAGCGCCTGCAGTTCGGCAAATTCGAGGTAGAGGTTGACGATGCGGTTGAGGGTGTCGAGTTCGGCGGCGGACAGGTAGTTCTTGGCGACGGCGGCTTCGACCCGGGTGGGTTTGCCGCCCTTGAAGCTGGTCATGCCCATGTCGGGCAGGCCGGCGTCGGCGCGGTGGTGGACGATCTCGGGCGCGGTGTGGCCGTGGGCGGCCCAGTGCATCTTGTTCTGCACGGTGGCGAAGAAGCGTTTTGAGGTTTCGGCATTGCCATCGTAGTCGATGCTGGTGGCGTAGATGTCGAGCACTTTGCGCCAGAACAGCTTTTCGCTGGAGCGGATGTCGCGGATGCGCGCCAGCAGTTCGTCGAAGTAGTTGCCGCCGCCCGCCTGCTTGAGGCGCTCGTCGTCCATGACGAAGCCCTTGACGAGGTATTCGCGCAGGCGCTGGGTGGCCCAGATGCGGAACTGGGTGCCGCGGTGCGATTTGACGCGGTAGCCGACGGAGATGATGACGTCGAGGTTGTAATGCGCGGTGTTGTAGTTCTTGCCGTCGGCGGCCGGTATACGGAAATTACCGATAAAATCCCCTTACAGCAGAT